>NZ_JBNHEQ010000161.1:50396-62035 GCF_050016015.1 Dapis hubbardiae BLCC-M172 | reverse complement strand
ATAGGTCGTGATTAGACGGCGGTTTCTGTGGCTGTTTTGAGTTTGTATGATATGGCTAAGGGTTTGGAAAAGTCTATTTCTATTGAGTTAATTCGTCTGTTGAGTAAGAGTGGCGGGAAGTCTGGGGATTATGTTTTGAGTGAAGAGTGAAATTGTTTGTCTTTTCCTAATTTTTTGTTGGTCTGTGAAGATTGGATTTTGGGTGAGTGGGAGTATCCTGCTCCGATGGTTGAGTGAGACCTTTTGATTATGAGGAATTACGGCCAGACTATATATATAGAGTTTAAAAACTATAACGTTCGAGTTTTTTCCGCTATATGTAGTTTCTCTGGATAGGTCGTGATTAGACGGCGGTTTCTGTGGCTGTTTTGAGTTTGTATGATATGGTGAAGGGTTGGGAAAAGTCTATTTCTATTGAGTTAATTGGTCTGTTGAGTAAGAGTGGCGGGAAGTCTGGGGATTATATTTTAAGTGGAGAGTAATTTCAGTTATCAGTTAGCCTTCTGCAGAGGAACTACGTTAACAGTTAACAGTTATCAGTAACTCCTACTGAATTAGAAGGCTAGGAAAATCTTAAATTTCCTTGTTTCCTACAGACCTATCAATATTCAATTTTATGCCACTAGGAGAAGATTCTCCTATTGATGAGCAATATGCTTATTTAATATTCACAGATTAAGTATTGGAGACAATAATCTCAAATCATCTCTAAATTGCTGACTTGCCTTTACAATATTTAAAGAAACTGAACAGTAATAAATTTTTTTTAAAGTATTATGCCTCCTCGTTGGCCTCGCAAACCTGACCGTAATGACCCAGAGTTCCGGAAGTTGGATGACCGAATGAATTTTGCTATTCATGTAGCTATTTTTGCGGCCAGTAATTCTGGTATATGGTTTTTCCGTAATCTTACAGCAGCAAGTTGGCCTTGGGCTATCTGGGTAACAAGTGGTTGGGTGTCGTTATTGTTGATTCATGGGGTGTATATTTTTGTCCTTGCAGATTATGGTTCTACTACTAAGGATTCTGCATAGGTTGACACTCCCCGCGAATTGAGCGACATGGTTTTCAAACTCTCGGTCTTACTGATAATTAGAGTAATAATGTAACTAAAAAATTTTGGTTTTATTTATTCTTATTACTAGAAAATTAGGTCTCAAACCTCTCCTGTAAATTGAATAAAAGAAGAGAATTTAGTATTTCAAGCGTCCTACTTTAGTAGGAGGTATTGACAACTGATAACTGATAACTGATAACTGAAATGACTAATGCTAGTACAACACAAATAATTGAAAGTTTAGCAGCAGAAATAGGGGATAAAGTTTATATTGATATTGCTGGTTGGCATCTCTATTTATCTGATGCAAAACTACATTTAACTTTGGCAGAAAAGTTTTATCCTATTCTGACTGAAGAAGTTCCTTCTGAAGGTCAGGTTGTGGAAATATTACAGGGTGTTCTTGTTAAGTTAGGTGCTGGAAGAAAGGAAGTTCCTTTGATAGATTTATTGCCGATGGGGTGTCAGGCTGATTTGATAGACGTTTTGGTAGAGTTTCGAGAAAAAATGTAATTGTAACCAATACTTTGGTCTCTTTAAGTGATATTAATTAGGTTGTTTATTTCAGTATTTTGTAATAAGCAACCTAATTTTTTAGATAGCAATTTTTATTAATATAGAGTACAGAGATTGGGGTTTAAAGGAAGAAGGAAGAAGTTTTGTAGTCTACCTTTGTCAAAACCGCTATAGCGTTTCCCAAGAAGCGTGAAGTACAGTTATCTTTTTATCTTTTCATTACTCCCTATTCCCTATTCCCTATTCCCTATTCCCTGTTCTCTGTTCCCTGTTCCCTGTTCCCTCAAAGCTATAATTTTGTACCTCACCATTATGAGAACTGCTATATAAGTATTTTATAGGCAAAAATCAAGAATAATACCAATAGCAACCAATGTTTATTACAAATGGTATAAATGAGGAAGAGGGAAGAATTAAGAAGGAATAAATCTTGAAAAATAAAGATAAAAATGATAGAGATACCTGTCTAAAATGAATTGTACTGACTCTTTTTAAGCATCTCAGATCGAGAGCCACTTTTTTGTAGCATTCTTTTTCCAAACTTGTATAACTCTCAGGAGAATCTCAGGATTAATTATTAATGTATTAACTTGAAGATTATAAAATTTTATTTGTTTAATTGTAAGCATTCAGCCGTCAGCTATCAGCTATCAGCTTTACTACCTTTAGTTGCCAACTCAAGCTTGTTTTTCCTATGCTTAGATTCTCTGATAAAAAATATAGTAGAAGTTAAACTAATACTTGCTTCATCTATTAAAAATCTGTTAACGAAGTTCCTCCTTAGGAGGCTAGCTAACTGCTAATAGCTGAATGCTTACGTTTAATTTGCTCTTATTAGAGATGACTGACTATGACTACTTCAAATATCGCTAAAAAATATATCAAAAGTCGCTTCAATAGTCTGATTTTTATGAAATTCCGTTTGGCAACATTATTGTTAATAGGAGGAGTAACACTATTAACAATTATTATGGTTGCTTGGTTTACTGGTATTGGTCAGATAGATGAATTTTTTGCTCAAATTCATTACTTTCAAGAAAATCCACCGATGTGGGTACAAGTACCAACTGATAATAGTAAATATTTAGTTTTGCCGACAATTTTACTATTTTTAATAGCCCAAGGTATTATGAAAATTTCCCCTACTCCGAAAACTTGGTCGCGACTTTTGGTAGTAGGAATTTTATTGGGTTTAACTATTCGTTATTTATCCTGGCGCTCGCTCTCAACATTAAATTTAATTGACCCGGTAAATGGCATATTTAGTCTAGGGTTATTGGGTCTAGAAATTTTGACACTAAGTAGTAGTATTCTACTTTTATTTTTGATGCTTAAATTCAAGCCTCGTCGAGGAGAAGCAGACTATTTCTCTCAGGAAATTTTAGACCAAACTTTTATGCCGTCTGTAGATATTTTTATTCCCACTTATGATGAAGCAGAATTTATTTTGGAACGTACAGTTATCGGTTGTCAGGCTATAGATTATCCTAACAAAAAAGTCTATTTACTAGATGATACTAATAGACTAGAAGTTAAAAATTTAGCTGATAAATTAGGATGTGAATATTTAACTAGAGATAATAATGCTTATGCCAAAGCTGGTAACTTAAATCACGCCCTTAGCAAAACAAACGGAGAATTTATTGTTGTTTTTGATGCTGACTTTATTCCTACAAAAAACTTTTTAATTCGTACTTTAGGATTTTTCCAAAATCAACAAGTTTCCCTCGTACAAACTCCTCAAACATTTTATAATATCGACCCTATTTCTAGAAATTTAGGATTAGAAAATATCTTAACTTCAGAAGAAGAAATATTTTACAGACAGGTTCAACCAATACGAGATAGTTCTGGTGGAGTTGGTTGTGTAGGAACTTCTTTTGTCGTGAGAAGAAAAGCTTTAGAGTCTGTAGGAGGATTTGTTACAGAATCAATTTGTGAAGATTATTTTACAGGAATTCGTTTATCCACTAAAGGATATCGTCAGGTTTATTTAGAAGAAAAATTAAGTGCTGGTTTAGCTGCTGAAAATATTTCTAGTCATGCAATTCAAAGATTAAGATGGGCAAGGGGAACTTTACAAGCATTTTTTATTAATTCTAATCCTCTGACAATTTATGGATTAAGTCTTATTCAAAGATTGTCATATTCCCAGGCAATATTACATTGGTTTACTAGCATTAGCACTTTTGGTTTTTTGTTAATGCCATTAGCTTATAATTTTTTGGATGTGATTCCAATTAAAGCTACTGTTGCTGAATACTTATATTTCTTTCTACCTTATTATTTTGTAAATTTCACCGTATTTTCTTGGCTAAATTATCGTTCTAGATCGGCGATGTTATCAAATTTTTATGGTGTGGTTTTGGCTTTTCCTTTGGCAGTAACAATCATTAAATCTTTACTCAATCCATTTTCACAAGGATTTAAAGTTACACCGAAAGGAATTAAGAGCGATCGCTACTTTTTTAATTGGAACTTGGCTTGGCCTTTGGTTTTATTATTTGGATTTAATAGCATAAGTTTATGGTTCAATTTATCTAAATTGATTGATGGTGGTTGGGCAGTAACGGAACAGGCAAAAAGTTTGAATTTGGGATTATTTTGGAATGGGTATAATTTATTGATGATTGCGGTGGCGTTGTTAATATTAATAGATGTACCTAAACCAGATATATTTGAATGGTTTAATTTGCGGAGGGTGGTAAAACTGCGAATTAATAATCAGACATTTTGGGGGGTAACTAAACAAATATCAGAAGTGGGAGCTGAGATAGAGATTAATCATAAGGTTTCGTCTAATTTAGTAGGAAAAAATTTGCCTGTTACATTGAAAATTATTGAGGAAAAAATTTGTTTAGGAGGGAAAATTACTAATATAGAAATTAGTGGTGAATTTACCTGTATAAAAGTAAGATTTGAGAAAGTAAATTTATCTGAAAAACGGCAATTAATAGAATTATTATTTTGTCGTCCTGGGCAATGGCAAAAACGAGAAACACCAGATGAGTTAAAATCTTTCTGGTTATTATTACGAGTATTGTTGAAGCCAAGATTTATCTTTGAAAGAAAACCACAAGAGAAAGCAATGGAGGTTGGTCAATTTTAACTTTACTATCCTAGTTTTTTGAATGCTCTAAATCAAAAATAAAAAATTTTTCCCCTTGTTGGAGTTGCTCCTTTTCGTGTCGGACACTGAGAACGCTTGGAGCCTATTTCTTTGGCTCCTAAAAGTGTCTTAACAACAACGCATTTTCTATAAGAAGGATTGGCGTGGCGATGTGGAGCAGCTATTTTTATTGTGTATGGAACTTGTGTAGAAGTAGAAACTGCTCCTATATGATTATATGTTATTACTTTATTATATTTCTGCGGAAATATATCAATTTGTTTAGGTTTAATCTCAAACACATTAAGCAATGGTTTCCAGTTTGGTTTGTCATTATGATGATGTTTAGAGAAATAAGGAATACCATCTATTGTCTTAAATTCAACACTGATAGAAGTTTTTGTCTTCTTAGCTTCTGATTGTACTTCTGAGAGTATTCTCATAACTTGATCGGTTGCTATTCTGACTCGTTGTTTCTGAATAAAACTCACCCAACTTGGTGCAACAATAGTAGCTAATATAGAAATTATAAACAGTGAAATTATTACCTCAACAAAAGTGAATCCTTTTTGATGTTTCATGTCTCAACTTGATATTGAAATAACAACTATTTTGCTCTTAATTACTTTGTTTGATAATGAGATTTATCTGTCATTATTTTCGTTTTAACCAAATCTTTCTATTACACAAGAGGTATAGCAATGTGCGCTGGCATATTTACACATTATTTTTTGTACACCTTTTCTAGAAGGCAGTTTGACCTGGTTCTTGTAAATACCTGAGCGCTCACTGCTATAATTAGGGTTTGCTGAAAAAGTCTTTTTAACGAGTAGGGAAGTAAGGGAGATTTTTTTTGCCCAACTCTTGCCAAAAATGCTAACTTTTTAAGAGTTTTAGACTCTTTACCTGGTACTTTTTTCGAATCCAAAAAGGTACTTAGCTTTATCTGTCAATACTTTTAAATTTAATCAGCAAGACCTAATTAGGGTTTGCTGAAAAAGTCTTTTTTAAGGAGTAGGGGAGCAGGGGAGTAGGGGAGTAATTTTTTGCCTCAACTATTCGCCAGAAATCCTAAATTTTTGATTTTTCGGGAACCGTGCATTAAGCACCTCAAAACCAGGTACTTTTTTAAGACCTAAAAATGCTAAAACCTTTATTTTTCAATGATTTTATATTTAATCAGCAAGACCTAATTATTAATTGTTAATTATTAATTATTGAAATCTAACTAATTTAGTCAGCTTTAATTGTAGTATTGTTAGTGACTTTCCAACGACGCTCAGGACGGTTATTCCTATCTTCCTTTTCGTCAGTATTAACATCTATATCAGCATCAATACCCAAAGTCCGGCGAATTTTTCGACTTATTAGCAACGGACATTTATTAATATTTTTGTCACTGTCGAGAATAAGTAATGTACTTTTTTCAGAACCATCAACATCAACAGTTAATTCAACTTCTGTACCAACAGGTAGTTTAAGTTGTTGAAATTCTGAGGAGCGTAAAAATATTCTTTCACCTTCAAGTTGTAAATATTCTTTGTATGGCTTACAAACAATTCCATTAAAGGTAATAGAGTTTGGTTTATCAGGGGTGAAATATTTGTGAAACGAGAAAGCTAAAAATAGTGTACCCAATAATATAAAAAGAAATCTTTGCCAAACTTTTATAGGTTTTCCGAGGAACGCTTCAACTCTACCAACGCCAATATTAAATTTAGTAAGATCTAAAAACCCTACTAGAAAGAAAATTAAACCAATCACAACTGATAAATCAAGAATATTATTCATGAAATAAAAACTCCTAAATTTAGTGAGCTAAAAAAAACTCAAGTTATCTAAATTAGACCTCTAAGGTTCTGTTAAGTATCTACACCTTGAAATTTTGGAGTTACGGAATTTAAGATTTAGGATAACTCTACTCACAAAAATCACAAAATTTGAGAATTATAGAATGTTGCGGGAATAAATAGGAGTAATAATTTACTCTCACTTCTAGAAAAATTTACACCTAAAAGAGGATAGCTATAGTTGAGCGCTCACCATTTTTCTCCGACTGATACTTGACTGAATATTTTCCCGATAATTGCCAGAAGATAACCTTAAATAATCTAGGCAAAAAAAGAATTAGATTTTCTCTGATTACCCAATCTGATAATGACAGAATTTTCCCAGAAAAAATCGGAGTAAAAATTTACCTTACTCCTAGAGAAAGAGAAAAGTTTCTGACTGAAATAGGATAGTTATAGTTGAGCGCTCGCCGTTTTGCTCCGACTTAGTACCTGATAAGACAACCTTAAATATTCGGGCAAAAAAAGAATTAGATTTTCTCTGATTACCCAATCTGATAATGACAGAATTTTCCCAGAAAAAATCGGAGTAAAAATTTACCTTACTCCTAGAGAAAGAGAAAAGTTTCTGACTGAAATAGGATAGTTATAGTTGAGCGCTCGCTGTTTTGCTCTGACTTATACTTGACTGAATATTTTCCCTGTTTTACTCTGACTGATACTTAACTGAATATTTTCCCGATAATTGCTAGAAGACAATCTTAAATATTCAGGCAAAAAAAGAATTAGATTTTCTTTGATTAACCAATCTGGGAATGACATAATTTTCCTAGAAGAAATCGGAGTGAAAATTTGCCTCTCTACTAGAGAAAGAGAAAAATTTATGACTGAAATAGGATAGTTATAGTTTGGCGATCGCTATTTTTATCCGACTTATACCTTCGCGAATATTTTCAATGGAATTGGCATAAGATAATCTTAAATATCCATCTCCAAATTTTCCATAGGCAGTTCCTGGCAATAATGCAACTCCAGCTTCAGCTAATAAATAATCTGCCAGTTTTTCACAACTTATCGGCAGTTGCTTTACATTGGGGAAAGCGTAAAAAGCACCTGCTGGTTTTCGACAGTTAATACCTGGAATAGAATTTAAACCCTCAACAATAACATCACGTCTTTGTTTAAATTCCGCGAACATTTTTTTGACAAATTCCTGAGAATTTTTGATAGCTTCTATGGCAGCTATTTGAGTAAATGAACAAGCACAAGAATTGGAATTTAACATCAACTGGTCTAATTTTTCTGCTATTGCTTTGGGAGAAACAGAATAACCTAAACGCCATCCAGTCATAGCATAAGTTTTTGAATGCCCATCTAATAAAATTGTGCGTTCTTTCATACCAGGAAAACTGATGATGCTGGTAAATTTTGAGTCGTAGATTAAGTGGGAGTAAATTTCGTCAGAGAGAGTATAAAAGTTATGTTTAACTGCTAGTTTAGCTATAGCTTCTAAATATTCGGGAGTTAATACACTACCAGTTGGATTATGGGGAGAATTGAGAATTAGTAATTTTGTCTTCTCAGAAATAGAATTAGCCAGATTATCTATACTAAATTGAAAGTCTAATTCCTCCAATAAAGGTAATGGAATAGGTTTAGCTCCCACTAAATTAATGACTGATTCATAAACAGGAAATCCGGGGTTGGGATAAATTACTTCATCTCCAGGATTTATTAATGCTAAAAGAGTAAAAAATATGACTGGTTTTGCCCCTGGCATTACTACTACTTCATCAGGATTAACTGATATATTTCTAGTTTGAGAAATGTGTTCTGCTATTACTTCCCTTAACTCTAATAAACCTGATGCTGGAGTATAAGTTGTATAGCCATTATTCATAGCTTCAAAAGCAACTTCGCGAATATTTTGAGGAGTCTTAAAATCAGGTTGACCTATTTCTAAATGAATAATATTTCGACCTTGAGATTCTAACTGTTTTGCCTTAGTAAAAACTTCAATTGCAGCATCTCCGCCTAAGCCATCCATTCTGGTTGCAAAGTTCATAGTTAAATAGATGATATTTTCTAGATAATTTTACTACAGTAATAGGGATAAATTATGATGACTATCAAAATAAATAACTAAATGTTTGCTTACCCTACTGCTATACAAATAATAATATTAGTTATACTTTAACTTTTTTATTTAACTATGATTGCTTCTCCTAAAAATTTTAGTATCACCCCGGAAGAGTATCTTCAGATGGAAGAAAAAAGCTCAATTAAACATGAATATATTGATGGGGAAATTTATACAGTGGCTAGAGCTAGTGATGCTCATGTTACTATTGGTGGTAATTACTCCGTAGTAATGTTATACCAATTACCATGCATTAATGCTATACTTCGGCTATACTTCAACAGTTAAATATTTACCAAGATTCAAAATCTTTTTTTGACAATTATTAATTGGTTAGTATAGATTTTTCCTACTTTTAACCTCTCCCCACACCTCCGACACTCCTCACACTTCCCTATCTAATCAGATGTAGCATTCTTTTTGAGAAATGGTATTAGAGGTACTGGTTGTCGGGTTGATATTTCTGATATGAAGGCTATAATTGAAGCTCAGAATAAATTCTATTATCCCCATATAATGGTAATTTGTGAAAAACGAGACTAAGAAAAAATTAATTATAAAAGTTTTCCTTGTTTAATAGTGGAAGTTATTTATGATTCTACAGAAGCTTTTGACAGAGGAGATAAGTTTCCTGATGATCAAATTTTAGATAGTTTACAAGAGTACGTTTTAATTAATTCTAAACCTCAACGGGTAGAATATTTCCGAGGTGGGGAGGATGGTTTGTGGATATGGTAATTTTACGTTTAGGAAAAACATATCTTTAAACTGAAAAGTATTGGTTTTGAAAGGAATTTAACTGACCTTTTAGTAGGTTTATTGAGTCTGCCAGAGGAAAGAGGAAAAGTATTTAGTATATTTTCTCTTGTAGCAGCTTCAGCTAGCTTATTAGCAGGTTTAATATTTGGTCATATTTATACAAATAAAATCAATGAAAATATTTTCTATTCCACGAATAATTAAATTTTCTATTTTAATGATATTTGTGCTAACTATAATTATTCTTTTTTCTTCTAGAGCAGCTTTTAAGGGAATAGATATTCAACCTCAACTACCGGAGTTTACTTCAGCAGCTAATACATTACAATCTGAACGTAGTGAAAGTATCTTAAATCTACCTGTAAAAATTCCTTTGGCTAATATTCAGGAAGCATTAAATTTGAATATTTCTCAGACATTTTTGGGTACAGAAGCTGACGTTACAGAGTTGCTCTCCAATGATAAGCTTACCTACGAAATTAATCGCAAAGACTTCAGTATTGGTACTCAAAATAATCTGATAACTTTTTCTGTACCAATATCAGGAACTGCAAAAATTAAAGGTAAAATTGATTTACGTTTTACTAAGATTCCAGTTAGTGTAAAGACAAATATTGCAGGTACAATTTTTGGCGATCTTTTTTTAGGAATAGACAATGAATGGAATATTCAACCGAATCTAAATGTATCGACTAATTTCACTAAAGCAGAAGTTCCAATAAAAAATATTGGCACTATTAGTATTCGTAGTCTTCTGCAAAAACAGGTAGATAAAGTTATTAATAAGGAGAAGCCTAAATTAATCGCTGAACTTGTTAAAAATTTAAACCTAAAAGCAGAAGTAAATAAACAATGGAATAATTTACATTTGTCAGAACAGGTAAATCAAGATCCTTCTATTTGGATTAAAACTGAACCACAAAGTGTTAGCTTTAAAGAGTTTGATTTGACTGATGGTGAAAATGTTCAATCTGGAATTGCTATTAAGATGTTTGTGGATACTTGTATCTGTGAAGAAGTTTCTGCTATTAATTTGAAGCCGTTACCTAATCTGACTATTCAAGAGCAGATAATAGATAAGTTTTTAATAAGTTTACCTGTGCAAGTTTCCCTTGATGAATTGAATAATACTCTTGAATCTAAAGTTAGGCGTAAATCTTTGTCTATTGATGAAAATCTGAAGTTAATTGTTAATGAAATTAATTTATCTGCATTGGGTGAAAAAATTCTTGTTAAAGTTGATTTTAAGACTGATAAAAACAATTTGTTTGAGGGAGCAAAAGGAGTATTATATCTTTGGGGTAAGATTTTTTATGAAACAGCTTCTAATAATCTTAAAGTAGTTGAACTTGATTATGATGTTGATACAAAAAATACTTTAACATCGACAGCAGATTTCCTTTTGAAACCTGTTGTGCTTAAGCAAATTGAAGAACGTCTTTCTTTTCCTTTAGACAAACAATTAAAACTAGCTCAAGATGAGGCTAATGAATATATTCAGAAGATAAATTTGCCTTCTGAAATTGATGCAAATATTGAAGTTAAAACAATTGAAGTTGAAAAGGTTGTTGTGACAAATAATGATATTTTTCTGGTTTTATTAGCAGATGGAAATATGTCTGCTCTTTTAAATTTGGGAGAGTAATTAATCAGATAAGAAAGTATATGGAAATTTTGATTAATTATACCTGATAATGTCTGATGAATAAAAATTAGTTGACAAAAAAAAATTATATGGTATCCTAAGTATAATGGAAAATTTGCGCTCATATATACTCATTCGAGGCCATTGAAAAATATTGTGTTGAGGATATTTTGGTGTTTTCTCTAGCTCCTCTTCAATAAAAAAAGATAGTTTCTGGTTTTTCTGGCTTCTGATTCTCAAATTTTCTACTATTGCGTATGTAGGAATAGTAGCTTCAGAAAATGAAGCACTCCGCCTCGGAGGTTCATGGTAAATTTTTGACTATTGCGGATGGAGAAATAGCAGATTCATTTTCTGAAGCACTCGCTCGGAAGGTTCGTTGGGAAATTTCCGACTATTCCCTCTAGTAAATAGGAGCTTCAGGGAATGAAAAATTCTACATCAGAGGTTCGTGGCGAAATTTCTGAATATTGCGTATAGGGAAATAGCAGCTTCATTTTCTAAAGCACCTAGCCTCGGAGGTTTGTTGGGAAATTTCTGACTATTCCCTCTAGTAAATAGGAGCTTGAGGGAATGAAAAATTCCACATCAGAGGTTCGTGGCGAAATTTCTGACTATTGCGT
>NZ_JBNHEQ010000161.1:36858-50296 GCF_050016015.1 Dapis hubbardiae BLCC-M172 | reverse complement strand
CTTCATTTTCTGAAGCACTCAGCCTCGGAGGTTCATGGTAAATTTTTGACTATTGTCTCTAGTAAATAGGAGCTTAAGGGAATGAAAAATTCCACATCAGAGGTTCGTGGCGAAATTTCTGACTATTGCGTATGTAGGAATAGTAGCTTCATTTTCTGAAGCACTCAGCCTCGGAGGTTCATGGTAAATTTTTGACTATTGCGTATGTAGGAATAGTAGTTTCATTTTCTGAAGCACCTGCCTCGGAGGTTCGTGGTAAATTTCTGACTATTGCGGATGGAGAAATAGAAGTTTCATTTCCTGAAGCATTAGAAGGTAAATTACTAAGACTACTTTTCACCTATATATATAGATGTAGTAGTCACAAAGGAATAAAAAATATCAACCCTTTTCTTAATGCAATACATAGCACTACCTATTTAAGGTTTCTGTCAGAAAAACCTAGTTAAAAATACCTTTAGCTTTTGACTTGTGACTTGCGGGTAACAGTTAAACTGGCGATCGCTCTATTAGTGGAGAAAAAAAGATAAAAGTTACGGGGTTACCAAATCAAATTCCCAATTTCTGTCTAATTCTACCAACAAAAATATCAACCTCTGGCAAATTCATTTTCATTACTATCAAACCAAAGATACCTAACCCCGAAAAACTTGCCAAACCAAGTTCCAATAACTGCACAAAAAATCCCTCACTTCCCAAGACTAACTGACTACCCCAAAGCACACTCCAACAAACCCAACCAGTTGCAAAAGTTCCACCAATTAAACCTGCAAAAGGTCTCAACCATTCTCCCCAAGGCAAACCTCCTAGTTTTCTGTTTAATAGAAATAGAAAAATTACCATTGAAATTAAATTTACTCCCACAGTTGCCAATACCAAACCAGGCGCACCAAAAGCATTAATTAACAAATAATCTAACAGAGCATTCAGAAAAATATTAATCACGCTAATTTTAAAAGGAGTTTCTCCATCTCCCAAAGCATAAAACACCCGAACTAAAACATCCCTTCCCAAATAAACAAACATTCCTATTGCATAAGCCATCAATACAGAAGCAACAAATTTTGAAGCCGATAAATCAAAAGCATAACGTTCATAAACTACCCGAACAATAGGCAAAGCTAAGGTAACCATAATTGCACTTAAAGGCAACATTGTAATTCCTGTTAATACTAAAGCTTGCCGAATCCGATATTTTAAATCTTGCCAATTTTCCGGTGCAGCTAATCGAGAAAATATTGGTAAAAATGGAACTAAAATTACATTAGAAATAATTCCTAAAGGTGTTTGTACTAATAAACCAGAATAAGCCAATGAAGCAGCAGCTTGGGGAATATAAGAAGCAAAAAATAAGTCTGTATAAACATTAATATGTAACATTCCAGAAGATAAGGTTGCGGGTATCATTACTTTGGTAATTTCTTGTACTCCTGGGCGTCGAAAATTAAATCTGAAATGTAATTTTCCTAAACCTGCTCGCCACAATGCGGGAACTTGAATTAACCATTGTAATATTGCTCCGATAAGAGTACCCCAGGCTAAAATTAAGCCTCCTATCATGGCATTTTCTGGTTGAATAATTTTTTCTCCTAATTGTAAGGCTAAGATAAAAATTCCTCCTATTAAAGCTACGCTAGAAAATAGTGGGCTAATGGAAGGTAGCCAATATATATCCGCAGCATTAAGGGCGCCAAAACCAATACCTATTAATCCTGCTAATAATGCCATTGGTGCCATAATTTGGAATTGTTGGATGGCAATTTCTCGAATTTCTATACCTTCTGAAGTTTGGCTTAAACCTGGTGCTACTAAATCAATTAAAGGATGGGCAAAAATAATCAGACCAACTGTTACTAATAATAAGACTCCGCCGACTAAGGTTGTAATGGTTTCTATCAGTGGTGCTGCTTCTGACTTATCCCGTTTTGCTAAGACGCTAACTATGGCACTATGAAATGGTCCGTTAATTCCTCCTAATAAGACTAATAAAAAGCCAGGTATGACGTAGGCGTAATTATAGGCGTCTACTGCAGGCCCTACTCCAAAGGCTGCGGCGATCGCCTGTTGACGTACTAGGCCAAATATTTTACTAATTAATGTGGCTATTGCTACGATACCTGCTATTCCTGCTAGGGAACGAGAAGTTTTTTGTGATTGTGATTCAGACACGAGTACAATATAGTAATGTTGTTTAAATAAGTTTAATCAAGATTCAGTATTCAGGGGTAGGAAACCGGAGATTTGTTTTTTTTGGGTTCTTTCTATTTAGGATTTAACTTGATGATGAAAAAACAAGAGCAAATTATCAAAAAAGTGTATGATTCTTTAAATGATAGTCTCATCGGTTTATGGATTATTAAAAATATTAAGGGTTGGATATTGTTTGTCAATTTTTATTCTGATTTTAAACGTTTTTTTAAGTGGTCATCTGCAAGTAATAAAGTAAGCACTCAAGCAAATTTAAGAGCTTTAATTACTATGGACTATCACCGACTGGAAAAAGGCTTGGCTTTGAAACAGCCTAGAAAGGGATTTGGAAAGAATGTTATTAAACGTTTAAGCAATTTTTTACCAGAATACCAAAAAAAATATGGTTCTGATGAAAGTGTAATGATTACTCTTAATGCTTTACAAGAATATTATGACTTTAATTTAGAATTTGGTTTAGAGAATGAGACAAATGAGATGGCTTATAAAACTATTTCTCAAATTAAAAATAATCTGCCCCCAGATAATCATTTCTTAGGAAAAGAAGGGGGGACTAAAAAAGTCAAAAAAGCTGATATTCAAGCATTAGCAAAAATCTATCTTACATATTTTTTTACTTCTCGATATAGTGTCGTTCAATTCACAAATGAAGAAGTGGAGCTATCATTAATATAACAAGCTGTAATAATGGCTCAAAAAACACTTTCTGTTTGTAATTTTCAATCCTGTAGAGTATATGCTTTTAGTGAATAAAACCAGAGGCAAAAGGTTTTTTATTGTCAAAACGGCAATAGAGGTTTTGGAGATAAAGCTAGTACAGTATTAATTTTAACCTCTAATTTAAAACACTTTACGTCTACAGGAGAAATATATCAAGATTGGATTGATGGAGGTATGTTTTCTATGTCATTAGTTTATGAGTTACATTCTCTTGGTTTGGGAAGTTGTTGTCTCAATTGGAGTGTTAAAAATAAACAGGATAAGGAACTAAAAATGATTGCTGGAATTCCAGATTCTGATTTAGTAATTATGATGATTACAGTTGGTTATTTACCTGAAGAATTTAAGGTTGCACAGTCTTCCCGAAAGCCTCTCAAGGAAGTATTGATAATTGGGAATAATTAGACAAAATATCCATAATTTCCATAAATTATTAAACTCTTTCTGAACCTTGTTCATATCTGAAAAATATTCAAGACAATTACTTTTGAGAACTATTATGGGTGATTTATTAATTACTATCTTACTGCCAATATCTTCTTTATTAATTTCCACTTATGCTTTATTGCTGTGGATGATTCGGATATTTGGTTTTGTTCGTCGTCTTCCTAATTCGGCAATTATTCTACCACCTGCTGCTCCAGGTAGTCTAGGAGATGAAGCAATGGTTTGCGCTTCGATAGACTATCTAAGGAAACAAGGAATAGAAAATATTAGTCTTATACAGCATACTAATAAGCAGACATATCCAGTTGATGTAATTGAGAATATACGTCTGAGAAATTTCTTTATATATCAAAGCTGGTATAAATTTATTGCCTCTTTTCTATATGCAGGTTGGAAAGTTAACCAATATGAAAGATTTTATGCTCTGGGTGCAGATGTGATGGATGGATATTATTCTAATTATTATACTTTTAAAACTGTAAAAATGGCACAAATAGCCTCATTTATGGGTTGCTCGACAGGAATTTTAGGTTTCAGTTGTAATCGTCAGCCCACAAATATTTCCAAACAATTGTTGAGTACATTAAAATCAAATGTTCGACTTAATGCAAGAGATAAAATTTCATATCAAAGATTAATTGATTCAATTTATCACCCTGTTAATTTAGTAGCAGATTTAGCTTTTTTATTAAAACCTGCTGAACAGTCCGAGAAATTAGCTAGAGTATTGGAATGGGTTAATACTCAGAAAAGTCAAGATAAGATTATTTTGGGAATAAATATTCATATCCTACTATTGAAACAATTAGAGGGAATCACAACCGATGATTTGGTTCAAGTTTTAGCTGAAACTATAACAAAATTGCACCAAGATAATCAGCAATTAAGTTTTATTTTTTTACCTCATGATCGCCGTAAATTTAGTGGCTTTAATGATGATATTTTATCAAAAAAAGTAATAGAAAGTCTTCCCTCTGAAGTTGCTTCATCCTGTTTTAAAATTCCTTTTCCCTGTTTAGCTAGAGAAATTAAGGCAATAGTTAAACATATAGATTGTGTACTTACTGGCAGGATGCACTTAGCCATTGCTTGTCTAGGGCAAGGTACTCCAATTGCTTGTATTACTTATCAGGGAAAATTTCAAGGTCTCTACCAACATTTTAATCTTGAACCTTTATTTATTGAACCGAAAAAACTATTCGTTCCCAATCAAAATCAGCTAGTAGAATTAGTCCATAAATTAATTGCTCAAAGACAAAGTTTGCACGAACAAGTTGTAAGTAAACTTGATGAAGTTAAAGAACTTTCCCAAGAGAATTTTACTTCAATTATCTAATTTTTTTCTAGGTTAAGACAACTTCTGAATTAATTTGATATCAGGAAAAATTCAAGGTTAAAAAGAGAAACTCTACTCCCTACTCTATCTTTAGATTTATAAACACAACCTGGGATGGGTTTGGGAGTAGATTCAAGTATAATCTCATTCCTATATCGCAATTCCCATACTGGTGAGATACAAATTTGTAGGTGTTAGGGAACAGGGAATTAGGGATATAGAATAGAAACAAAGATAGCTGTACCTAATTAGTCCGAGAAACGCTATAGCAATCAGGAATGAGATGTGAGAAAAACTGTAGGGGTTTGGTTTCCAAATCCCATTATGTTGAGTAGGGTTTGGTATCCAAACCCCTACGATAAATCTTACAACCTATTTAGGATTGCTATATATAGAATTGAGGTGATTTTATTTTACTTTTTTCCCAAAGTCTACCTAGTATAATTTGACGAAAATTTAATGTATCTTACATCTACTGTGAAATACTATAGAAAAACTTATTTAATAGATAGGAGAGAATAAAATTATGAAATTAATGCACGACGGACTCAAAGACTTTTTGCTACTAGAAGAATATATTGAGTCTCAAAAAATCGGATTTATTTCTTTAGAAGTTCCTCTTCCTAAATGGATTCTAAATTTTAGTCAATCTATTAAATACTCAATAGGTTTACAAGTTCGCCGTGAGTATCGGCACATTTCTATGGGTTTAAGATCCCTCAAATTTTCTGATGTTGATACTATTTTTATTTTCGAGCTTTACAATCAACATTTGTTATTTGTTATGCCTTTATTTGCCATCATGGCATTACGAGGGAAAGAAGTTTTAATATCCCTCCATGGTAATCAGCAATTTGCCATGACTAACAAAATTAAATTTTGGGGATTACTCTATCTAAAAGCTTATTTAAACCTATTTAAAAAACTCAAAGTTGTTTCTTTTGAAGTAAATGATGATGTGATTCCCGAAAAATTTAGACTACCAGATACATCCAAATATATAATACCTCATCCTATTATTAGTGAAGCTAAACCTAAATTTTTACCAGGAGAAAGATTACCTTCTAATGTTCCGATTAAGATTGGTGTTGTGGGAATGATTCGCCCAGATAAACCAATTACTCAGATAATTGATAAATTACAAGAATATATTAAATCTTCAGAGCATCAATGCGAACTTGTAATTGGAACACCTTTTGGTCAAAAACCAGATTATTTAGACGAACTTAATGTCACTCTTTATGACACTACTACACAAGAAAACTATATGCAGATTTTAACTGAAATAGATATTATAGTAATTCATTATGAAAAAGACCGCTATTATTACAGACCAAGTGGAGTAATTAGTGATGCAGCTTGTTGTGGATGCTACATTATTGCTTCTGATTATCCTGTTATTAAACATCAAGTTAGTTGGCCGGAAAAAATTGGCTCTACCTTTTCTGATTTTAATGAAATTTCTACTCTTATAGATGAGGGTATAGTTCATGTTCTAGAAAAAGGTCAGGATAATCACTGGTTGTGGCGAGAAGAAAGAAGTGCAAAAGCTATAGCTAAAATTTTATTTCCTGATAACTATAAACCAGAAAATAAGGTTGATAAAAGTGACTTAGGTACCTCTGAATTAGGAAATGATAGCTGAGAGACTGTTTGAAAAATTGAGAATTGAGAATTGAGAATTGAGAATTACCTCTTCTTATAAATAAAGAGGATTGGTTGATTAATTGATAATGAATAATTAGAGTATGTTTAGAGTTTAGATAGAAATAGGGAGATAAAATTAGAGATTTAAAAAAACTATTTCATGATCAATTATTAGGAGAGGCTTTATACCCGAATTTTTCGGTAGAATAATTATGAATAGATATGGAGTAACTAAATATTCAACCTGGAATAATACTAGAGATTAAAATTAGTCTATAGTCAGGAAGTATCAGTATTCATACTCCTAAAATTATGGTTAAAAATAAGTGACAAACAATTGTTCTTTACCAAAAAATGAGGTCGAAAGCTTCCCCTTTTAAGGGGATGAAAAAAATATTAACCATGCCTATTTCCAGCCTCCGAGTTTAGCCGGAGGTACTGATAACTGATAACTGAAATGACCTGTTTTCTCTATTAACTATTTTCTATTCCCTCCATACCTATTCCCTCCATACCTATTCCCTGTTCCCTATCTTATAATTATGAATAATCCGCCAAAGTTCTCTTATAAATATCCCACTCTTGAAGCAGGAATTTTAATTAAACGTTATAAAAGATTTCTAGCAGATATAGAGTTAAATTCTGGAGAAATTATTACTGCTCATTGCCCAAATACAGGTCCGATGACTGGAGTTTCTACTCCAGGGAGTAATGTGATGGTTTCTCATAGTAATAATCCAAAACGAAAGTTAGCTTATACTTGGGAATTAATTGAAGTAACGGATAATGAACCGACTTGGGTGGGAATTAATACAGCTTTACCAAATCGAGTTATTAAGTTAGCTTTGGCAGAATATTTATTTCCTAAATTGGGAGATTATCAGGAAATTAAAACGGAAGTTGTTTATGGAAAAGAAAGGAAAAGTAGAGTAGATTTTAAGTTAATTAGTCAGACTAAAAATATTTATCTTGAGGTGAAGAATACTACTTGGGCAAATCAACGAGTTGCTTTGTTTCCAGATACGGTTACAGAAAGGGGGCAAAAACATTTACGGGAATTAATAGAGGTAGTTGAAAAAGGGGAAAGGGCGGTATGTTTATTTTTGATAAATCGCGGTGATTGTGATAAGTTTGCTCCTGGAGATATTGCTGACCCTGATTATGGTAAACTTTTGAGGGAAGCTGTTACAAAAGGAGTGGAAATTTTGCCTTGTAGATTTGCAGTTACTCCCCAAGAAATTCAGTATTTGGGGTTTGCTGAACAACTCTTTTTAAGGAGTAGAGAAGTAGGGGAGTAATTTTTTTCCCTGGTTAGGGGTCAGAATTTGCTCATGTTTTCAGCTCAAATCAACTATTATAAAAATTGTTACAACCAATGCGCGGATTGGTAGCCTTTGTTTTTTCTAAACTTCTGCTTCTGATAAAGAGACTATTGCCTGGGCCCACTTAATATATTTAAGATTAGCAAAATCACGAACTGTTTTTACTCCAAATGCTTGGTCTAGTAAAACTGCATCTGATTGGGATACTCCTTTGATTGCCCAAACAGGAGCATCGGCAATTTCTTTGATAGGTTTGTCTGCATATTCCTTAATTACTGCTCTTTCTATATTCATGGTTTTTGCTTTTAGTTGAACAATGTAGATATTAACTTAAAATGAATCATATTGATAGACGAAAAAAATGTTGATTTTACAAAAAAGATTTACTATCTTAGTCACAATACTTTTACTTACACTTACCAATGGATGTTCTCTACTTTTTAAACCATCTCCCAAAGTTCATATAACTTTAGGAAATCCAAGTAATGCTACAACTTATATTGAAAATGCAGACAATTATTTAATGGAAAAACCCCAATATGTATTGTCATATAACCGAAAGAAAGGAACACCAAATTGGGTTAGTTGGCAACTGAATAAATCTTGGTTAGGAAATGTAGAAAGACAGGATAATTTTCGCCCAGATGAGAGTTTACCTGAAAACTGGTATAATGTCAGACCAAATGATTATCGAAATAGTGGTTATGATAGAGGACATTTAATTCCTTCAGCAGATCGTACTGCTAATGAAAAAGATAATTCAGCCACATTTTTAATGACAAATATAATTCCTCAAGCTCCAGATAATAATCGGGAAACTTGGCGGGAATTAGAACAATATTCTCGCAAACTTGTAGAAGAAGGAAATGAACTTTATATTATTGCTGGAGGATATAGAAAAAAATCAACTCTTGCCGGAGGAAAACTAACTATTCCTAGTCGGACATGGAAAATTATAGTAGTTTTAAAACCAGGTAGTGGTGTGGGAGGAGTTAATAAAAATACTAGAGTTATTGCAGTGGATATGCCTAATTCAAATCGGATTAGAAGTGACTGGAAAGCTTACCGAGTTTCAGTGGATAAAATTGAAAGTGCTACTGGTTATGATTTTCTTTCAAAAGTTCCAAAAGAAATTCAAGATGTGATTGAAAGTCGAGTTGATAATTGATAATTAATAATTAATAATTAATAATTGATAATTAGGGTTTGATGAAAAAGTATGAGTAGTAGGGGTAGGAATCAGGAGTCAGAAGGAGTGGGAAATTTAGAGGAGATAGTCGGAAGAATTATCAGAGTGATTTTGCTGCCATAGTCTGCCCAAAACCCTAACTTTTTGGTTGCTCCAGCTTCAAGAGTTGCACCTTTTTTTGGCTCTAAAAATCCACTTACTTTTGTATGTCAATACTTTGAGAATTAATCAGCAAACTCTAATTAAAGATAGTTTTTATTATCCATTATTAATTATTAATTATCCATTATCCATTATCCATTATCCATTATTTTAGGTCTCAATAGAAACTGTAGCTAAACCAGCATAGTCTCCAACATCAGTCTTACCAATTATATAAACATCAATTTCAATTTCACCCACTTTATAGACTTTTAAATCACTTAAATATTGTTTCATAATCCTGACAAGTTCCTGATATCTGTTCACTGTATCAGCATCTTCTGAATTATGCCAATTTTTAGGTGTAATTGCCCATTGAAAAAAACTATCAAATTCTATGACTTTAACTGGAGTATCCAAAGAATGTTTAGTAATTTTCAAAACTACTTCATTATCCAGTGAAATTTTTTCACCAAATTCCCAAATTAAAGCTTCAAAGGTATAATCAGATTCACTCATCCATAGTAAACCTTTTACAGCTTCATGTAATTGCTCAAAAATTTCTAAATTAGTTAGATTCATTTTAATATTAATTTCAAATTAAGCAACAAATTTATCTATAACTTTAACGTCAGCATTCAGCTAGCCTCTTGCCTCCTGCCTCCTGCGGAGGAGCTGCGCTAACAGAGGAGCTTTGCTTTTTCGTATAGGGAATGCTCCGCTTTCCATGTCGCGCAGCGTTTCGCTTTGCGACATATAAAACGTTTGCGGAGCATTCCGTCAGGAAAGTTGTGCGCTAGCTAAACAGCTATGAATTATTAACTCATTTCCTACCACAGAATTGTATTGGTTTACAACTCAACCGAGTCTTTCTTGTGCTTCAATACTCTGATTAAAAATGTAGTAGAAGTTAAAATCAAGTTAGGTTCATTCATTTTTATTCCTGAGAGCTGAATGCTTAGACTTTAACATTATGTAAGTTGAAGATTTTATTGAAAATATTTAATGTTAATAACATAGCTTTAGTCTGTTTTTTAGAAAAGATGAAAAATAAAAAGCATGAAAATTATTTCATAGTTCCAGGATAATAATTCTGGTTTACAGAAGCTGAAACTATGGCTAGATAAAGAAAAATTTTTGGCAGATATCACAATTATTCCATGATGATGCAACGCCAAAAATTCAGTTCCTGAAAAAAATCATCTATAGAGATTTTTCAACCTCTTTATTGCTTTCTAATTTTTCTTTCTTCCTTCCTTAATAAACTATTGAGGTGGAATATCTAACCCTCGTTTACCACCCCAACGTTCAACAATTTTATCATCATAATCATCAGCAACTTCCAACACTGCCAAAACAGACTCTTCTAATTCATTTAGGTCACAAGTAGAACCAACTATAGTATGTTGAAATAAAATATTTACATCAGCATCTAAAGAAAAACCACCAAACTGCATATTACTATTTTCTCGCAATAAAAATTCTAGTAAATCAGACTTCAATTCAGCCCCAATAACCACAGTAGAACAAGTCTTAATAACACTATCCTCACCCCAAGGATAAACTCTCACTTTCACCCAAGCAGAACCTAAAAATATACTAAACCCTGGTTCATCAAGTTTTTCCCAAGGATAATCACTAAATAATTCTTCCATCCAACCATAAATTTTTTGATAACATTCTGCTTGAGCTGGTGTGTGAAATTCCATATCTATTATCTCCCGAACAAAAGCTATTGATAATCCTAATATTTATTGAACATAATCATATTAACTCTCAATAGCTACCTGTTAATATTTTTCCATGAGTAAACTTCACCAAAATAATTTATTCATTCATCTCTATATGTGTCATTTCAGTCGATAAATTTTTGAATAACATTCTGCTTGAGCTGATGTTTGAAATTCCAGAGCTACCATCTCCCGAATAAAAGCTATTTATCATCCTAATTATTGTGGGAACATAATCATCTTAAGTCTCAAGAGCTACCTGTTAATATTTTTGCCATGAGTAAACTTCACCAAAATAATTTATTCATCTCTATATGTGTCATTTCAGTCGATAAATTTTTGAATAACATTCTGCTTGAGCTGGTGTTTGAAATTCCATATCTATCATCTTCCGAACAAAAGCTATTTATAATCCTAATTATTGCTTTAACATAATCATATTAACTCTCAATAGCTACCTGTTAATATTTTTGCCATCAGTCAACTTCACCAAAATAATTTATTCATCTATATATGATATGTGTCAAATTTAGCTTTCAAAACTCCCAAAATTAAGCAAAATTAAAATCGGAGCTTATAAAGAAAAAATATAGGAGTTAAAGCAGTATGACCCAGACTTATAGAATATCTAAAACAAGCTGATATAAATACTTGACCTTTTCTCTTCTTTCTTCTTCCTTTGACTATAGGTTGTCTAAAATACATCTATAAAAGTATCAAATTATCACAAGTGGAGCGATCGCTTATGGCAATGACCATGGTTGAAAAAATCCTGGCCAAAGCATCAGGAAAATCTACCGTTACCCCAGGAGAAAACATTTGGATCAATGTTGATGTATTAATGACCCACGATGTTTGTGGTCCTGGTACTATTGGCATATTCAAACGAGAATTTGGTGAAGATGCCAAAGTTTGGGACAAAGAAAAAATCGTCCTTATACCAGACCACTATATTTTCACTGCTGACCCACGAGCTAATCGTAACGTAGATATTTTGCGAGACTTTGCCCAAGAACAAAACATCAAATACTTCTACGACATTATCGATCGCTCAAATTTCAAAGCAAACCCAGACTACAAAGGAGTTTGCCATGTTGCCCTTGCTCAAGAAGGTCATACCCGTCCGGGAGAAGTATTATTTGGCACTGACTCTCACACTTGTAATGCAGGAGCTTTTGGACAATTTGCTACGGGTATCGGCAATACAGATGCTGCCTTTATTTTGGGTACAGGCAAAATATTGGTCAAAGTACCAGCAACTATGCGGTTTGTCTTAAATGGAGAAATGCCAGATTATTTATTGGCAAAAGATTTAATATTGCAAATTATAGGAGATATTTCTGTATCTGGTGCTACTTACAGAACAATGGAATTTGCTGGCGAAACTGTCGGACAAATGACAATGGAAGAACGGATGACCCTCTGCAATATGGTTATTGAAGCGGGGGGTAAAAATGGAGTTATTGCTCCTGATGAGACTACCTTTGAATATTTGCGGGGGCGAACCGATAAACCATTTGAGTCTTTTTATACTGATGAGAATGCTACGTTTTATAGTGATGCTTCTTACGATGTCACAAAATTAGAACCTGTAGTAGCTAAACCCCATTCTCCAGATAATAAGGAACTCGCTCGTAACTGTCAGGATGTCAAAATTGACAGAGTTTATATTGGTTCTTGTACAGGTGGAAAAACTTCTGACTTTCTTCATGCAGCTAAACTTATTAAAGGTCATAAAGTTAAAGTTCCAACTTATTTAGTACCAGCAACTCAGAAAGTTTATGAGGATTTATTTGCTGTCAAACATGATGGTCAAACCCTCTCAGAGATATTTTTAGATGCTGGTTGTATTGAACCTGCAGCTCCTTCTTGTGCTGCTTGTTTAGGCGGACCAAAAGATACATTTGGGCGATTAAATGAACCAGAAGTTTGTGTATCTACAACTAATCGTAATTTTCCTGGTCGAATGGGGAATAAACAGGCAGAAGTTTATTTAGCTTCTCCCTACACAGCAGCAGCTTCAGCGCTGACTGGATATGTGACAGATCCACGAGAATTTATTTAGATTGAGCAAGAGATAATTCAGGAGTCAGAATTAAATTTTTTATCTAGGAATGGATGAATAAATTGGCTGAAAAATTCTAGCAAATCTTAGATTTAGTAGTATTTGATTCGTTGGAAATTCACCAGATAAAAGATTAATTAATTCTGGCTCCTAACTACTATATTTTATTAGCTAATACATGACAAAACTCTGGTGATACTTCCTTCAAAAGTTAATTTTTCTACCCAAGCTTTCTTTAAGGTTCGTTTGTAAGATTTGAAGATACTCCTAGCTATCTCAAGTATTCAAACTTAGGAAAGGAAATTGGAGATTATAAATTTTTGCTTGGATATTCATTTGAACATCTGAATCTTGTTTTTCATATCGGGTCTAAAAACTAAGACGTTATAGTTTTACCCACCATCTCTGAGAAATTTCGACTTAGACTTTATCCGTTGAATAATTTTTAACAAAGGAGAAAAAAGACCAGTCTGAAAACTAAGACGTTATAGTTTTATCCATCATCTCTGAGAAATTTCGACTCAGACTTGATCTGGGTTAAATAATTAGCAATAAACTAGAAAAAAGCCCAGTCTGAAAACTAAGACGTTATAGTTTTATCCATCATCTCTGAGAAATTTTGACTCAGACTTT
>NZ_JBNHEQ010000161.1:35374-36758 GCF_050016015.1 Dapis hubbardiae BLCC-M172 | reverse complement strand
AGTCTGAAAACTAAGACGTTATAGTTTTATCCATCATTTCTCAGAAATTTCGACTCAGACTTGAATCTGCGTTAAATAATTATCAATAAACTAGAAAAAAGACCAGTCTGAAAACTAAGACGTTATAGTTTCATCCACCATCTCTGATAAATTTTAAAATTTTTGATTCAATACCTTTCAAGAAATCGGAAAAATTCCCATATTGATTAACTAATTCCTAATATCTCCCTTAAACTGAAGACCAATTTTTCCAGGGATTTTTCGATAAATTAGAATTAGAATATCTTTGATCGTGAGAAACTTCCTCCCCTATCCATTCAGGTAATTCAACTTTTTGATTCTCATCATTAAGTTCAACCTCAGCCATAATTAAACCCTGATTATCCCCAGAAAACTCATCAACTTCCCAAATAAATTCACCATGATCAACCTTATATCTAACCTTTTGAATTAAAGGTGAACTACATAAACTATTCAACATCTCTTCAGCATCTTCAATTGGAATTTCATACTCATATTCCGATCTAGAATTACCAAAACTAGGTCCTTTAATAGTTAAATAACCTTTATCCCCTGCCACTCTAGCCCTTAATGTTATACCATCTTCTGTAGACATATAACCTTGACGATAAACTTGCCCAACAGCATTATTTCGCCAGCCATTACCTTTAACCAAAAACTTGCGTTCTATCTCTATTGCCATTTCAATACTTCAGAAATCTTGAGAATTAACATATAGTATAATAGACATCTGGTGAAAATCCAGAATAAAATTGATTCTTATCCATAAATTATCAATTATTTATCCCTGTTCCCTGTTCCCTCTTTTCTGAATGATTATAATTATAATGGGAGTTTCTGGTGCTGGTAAATCTACTATTGGAGAATTACTAGCAAAATCTCTAGATTGGTATTTTTTTGATGCCGACTCTTTTCACCCTCAAGCTAATATCAAAAAAATGAGTAATGGAATTCCTTTAAATGATACTGACCGAATTCCTTGGTTAGAAAAAATACGAAATGTAATTGATGAATGGTTACAAGATAATAAAAATGTCGTATTAGCTTGTTCTGCTCTTAAACAAACTTATCGTAATTCCCTTATAAAAAATACAGAAAATGTCAAAATAGTTTATTTAAAAGGGTCTTTTGATTTATTTGCCCAAAGACTAACAGCTAGAAAAAATCACTTTATGAAACTTGAGATGCTCCAGAGTCAATTTGATGTTCTAGAGGAACCAAAACAAGCAATAATAGTAGATGCTGGAAAATCTCCAGAAGATATTGTCAATTATATTAGACATCTCCAGGGAATAGGGAATAGGTATGGAGGGAATAGGGAATAGGGGAGAAATAATTGATTACTTGTCTAGGATATATAGAT
>NZ_JBNHEQ010000161.1:9581-35274 GCF_050016015.1 Dapis hubbardiae BLCC-M172 | reverse complement strand
TGAATTTTTTATTGTTAGAGATATCGTCAAAAATTGTACATATTCAGGGAATAGGGAATAGGTATGGAGGGAATAGGGAATAGTGGAGAAATAATTGATTATTTGTGTACGATATATATATAGATTGAATTTTTTATTGTTAGAGATATCGTCAAAAATTGTACATATTCAGGGAATAGGTATGGAGGGAATAGGGAATAGGGGGAAAATAATTGATTATTTGTGTACGATATATATATAAATTGAATTTTTTATTGTTAGAGATATCGTCAAAAATTGTGCATCTTTTATCTGTTAATACTTTAGGCTTTGCGTGTGGCAAAAAAGAGGAGGTTTTTTGCTACCTATAGCTGCAAAATGTGAGTATTTTGAGAAGATAAGAGCAGAAAAATCAAGTAAAAATTCTTTAGACTACCTCCTCTATAATTCTCATTTATTCTAACAACTCCCTACTCCCTAAAAATACTTTTTCAGCAAACCCTAATTAAACCTTCAACACCTCACCCCAAACTCTTATAGGCTCGCCAAAAACATATACTACTTCTGCATTACGTTTTTTTACAGTTCCCCCATTTTCTGACCTTAACCATGCTTCAGCCTCTTCTAATGTCCAAAAATACTTAGCACCATGGTCATAAGGATCTAGTTTGTTATTTTGAGCAAAATATGGTTTCTTCTTAGACACTTTAACGACTCCCTTAATATGTTATATAAATTAAATAGATACTTATACCAATTCGATGGATGTTTGCTAAAAATAACTAGGCTATTTATTAGGAGTCAGGTAGGGTAGCCCTCGGATTAGCGACGTAGAGAATGAATTACTTCGATACCATTTTTGAGCTATGAAATTCTCTTTTTCATCAAAGGAACATTTTTGGTAAAGTCCTTTATTTAATTACACTTATTATTCATAAAGTTCTTGTTTCAAAATGGTATTAGAGCTGATTTATAAATCCAGTCATTATAGCAATTATACAATTAACAATTATCATGTCAGCCACAGCAAAAAAAATTAATAATTACCTCTCCCTTTTAGGGAGAGAATTAAGCAATTAAAGAAAAGATTTTTTTCCTTTAAAAGGCAGTGTTTAAACCTGAATTATTTAATTATTAATTATTTGGTAATATAATGCTTTTCCTGGAGAATACTAGCAAACAGCTAAGTTGACAAATCAGCTCTTATTTCATTAACCACCAAGAAAACGACCTGCCATTCCCATTACATCAGCTATATCAACATCTCCATCTCCATCAGCATCCAAAAAGCTATTTAAAACATTATTAGATGCTTCCTCAGAATTTTGAGTGTCATTGCCAGTTTTTAATAAATTGAGAATTACTGGAACTAAAGCAGGTAGTAAATTCTGAATTTGTGAGACATCAAAACCTGTTTTTTCAGATATACTTTGAGCAATATCAGTTATTTGACTAGGGGAAAATAGAGAAGCAAGCGCTAGGGGGTTGGGAGTTGTACCTGCAAATTGATTGATAATTTCTTGAACTCCTGTACTACCTGACTCTTCTCGTTTTTGTTGTAAAGCTGAACGTACATGACCACCCAAAATTGACATGGCAGCTTGAGTTGCGCCAAAATCTCCTCCTAGATTACCGCTTAGTTGCTGCACTGTACCAAGAATATTACCCAATTGACTACTACTAGCCTCTTGATTAGGATTATTAATAGCACCAACAATTTGATCGAAAAGTCCCATATTTTTTAACTCTAATTAACTTTTTTTCAGTTGTTAACAAACAGTTCAGAGAGTATTTTACCCTCACTGAACTCTTATACATTATCCATTTGACTGATTTAAATAGCTACCCAAAAAAGTTTCTACTTCATCAGCAGTAGGTTGAGCCGTAATTGCTCCTACTTGAGTAGCAGTTAACGCCCCCACAGCACTAGCATAAGTAACAATTTGTTTTGCTACCCCTGGTTGCTGTAAACGGCGAATACCATATTGACGCAATTGATGTATAAAACCTGCCACAAACCCATCTCCTGAACCAGTAGTATCTACAACATCTAGTGAAAAAGCAGGTACATTTCCTTCATTTTCTGACAAATAATAAGCACACCCTTGATTACCTGCTGTTACTAATGTACCTTCTACCGAATCTAATCTGTAAGTAATTGCACCAGGGTCAGTAGAATCAAATAGCCACTCAGCTTCTTCTAGAGAAAGCTTGACAAAATCTACTCTTTTTAGTAAAGAATGTATCAGTGTCCTAGCATCATCAGGATTAGGCCAAAATGAAGGACGCCAATTGACATCTACCATAATCTTAAGATGATATTGGTCAGCCAAATCAAGAGCTTGATAAATAGTTTGTCTAGTTTCAGGATAAGCTAGTCCTAGAGTTCCTAAGATTAAAAATTCACCATTCAAAAACAAAGATTCTGGCAGCAGTTCAGCTTTAAGGTGGGTATCGGCAAACTCTGTTGTTGGATGTTCTCCAAAACCAGCAAATTCACGCTCCCCAGTTGTGGAACGTAAAACATAGACCTTTCGTGTTGGTGCATAAGGATGTCCCTGGATACCTGAAGTATCTACCCCTATTTCCTGTAAAAGTTGTACCAGTTTTTTACCTTCTGAATCCTCACCCACAGAGCTAATCAAGGTGGCAGAAGTACCCAACTTGACTAAACCACAGGCAACATTAGCAGGTGCGCCACCAGGGTAGGTTGTCCAAGAGTCAACTTGATTTAAAGTTTTGTCAGGTTGGTCCGCTAGACAATCAAATAAAATTTCACCAAGGCAAATAGCATAGGGATGGGTCATATTGATTTAAGTATCTGAAAACTATAAATTGGTAATCAAAAATAGGAAATAATTAAAGATTTTGATGACTACCAAAATCAAAAATTTCTTTAGATATTAATCATAAAAAGAAATTTATTCCACTTTCTAGAGGCTTTCCTGTACTTTTACCACTTAATAGATTGTCATTAATGTAATTTTTGTCAAGATGTCTCTAAAATTATAATTAGGCAGATATACACATATAGGAAAAAGTTATGACCGGTTGCAAGTCTCAAACCCATATATCCCTTTCTGATAGGGAATTGCAAGTTCTGGAGCTAGTAGCAGATGGATTGACCAATGAAAAAATCGCTGAGAAGCTAGAAATTAGTAAACGAACCGTAGATAACCATATTAGTAATATTCTTAGTAAAACTTCTACTCATAATCGAGTAGAATTGGTTCGGTGGGCTTTGCAGTGGGGCAAAGTATGTTTGGATGATATAAATTGTTGTAATGTAGAACAGCAAACTGAATAGTTACTAAATCATAAGTTTGGAAAATTATTTATTTTAAATCAATGTCGTTAGAGGAATCTATTCATTAATTGATAATTAACAATGAATAATGGCTCGTGGCTCGTGAAAACTATCTCTAATTATCAATTATCCATTGAAAAGGAGAAGTTTTAAACTTTTGGGGATTAATTATCAATTATCTATCAACTATCAATTATCCATTGGTAAGTCCCCAATTGGAGTTAGCAGTGAGATGAATGATGACCAATAATATAAATAAATTCCCTGATTTGATTTGATTAAATAATTATTAATAAGTCATGTTAGAATGGGAATAGTGCTAATGCTCGTCAGGTATTTATGGATTAGCCAACCCAACATAATTCTTCAATGAGTAAATACTAGAATGGAGACTGCGAAACAGAAACAACAACGTTATCAATTGAGCTGTCAGGGACTCCCACTCGCAGTCTATCGAGAAGTAGCAGCTCATTTACGTCAAGTAGGCAAAGTACAAGTTGGTTTATTTTCTCCTCCTTCCTCAGAGCTATTTGACTACAACAAAAGCCAAGTAGGAGGATTATGGTTAGAGTATGCTGAAGATGCTGAAGATGCTATTCGTCAAAAAGTAGACCAAATCTTGGCCTATTATGAAGAAATATTTGGTCATTGGGAAGAAAATTTAGATGATAGCTAGTAGTGATAGAGATGTCTATCGATCAAAATACTAGGGACTAATCAAAGTCCCCTCTACTGATTTTTTGATTAATTTTGTTCTAAATTGCTAGTCTTAAAACCCCTCTATAATTAAATCTGGTTAAATACTTATTATTATAGCTGGGATAGTAGGGGAGTAGGGGAGATTAAATATTGAAGTATATTTATAAACATATACTAGACATCTGGTGGAAAATAAATAAACCTTTTAGTTATATTAGCTAAAGAAAGAAAAAGTCACCATAAAAAATCATTTTTCCAGCCTTTTTTGTAAAAATATCTTACCTGTTCCCTGTTCCCTGCTCCCTACTATGCGCAAAAAATCTATATATTTTTCACGCCTAGGTCTACTATATAACCAGATTATATCTATAAATATTAAAATATTAAACAAAATTCTTAATTAGGGAATAAGAAGCAGGTAATCTGTAGGATAAATTACCTGCATCAAAAATGCTATAACTGTTCAAACATCAGAGATGTTAATATGCCACCAATACCATCTTATTTAATACCTCTAATAATTATATTAGTAATTGTACCATCTTTTGTAGCTATCCTATTAAGGATGGTACTTTATTTTGACTTAGCAAATCAGGGAAATAAAGTTAGGAGACTCATTAATCAGCAGTCAGTAAATAAGCCAAGATTTATCGAATATTTAGAGGGAAGATTTGCCGATGCTAGTAGTAAACTAGAACAAGTTAATACAGGAGCATTAATAGATCAAGTTTATAGTAGACAGCGATTATTAGGATTAGTTTCTTATGAACAAATAGAATATTTTTGTCGTATTTTACCTAATCTACTTGTATCTTTTGGATTATTAGGAACTTTTGTCGGTATTACTATTAATTTAACTTCTTTGAGCCAGACAATTAGTGATACTAATGCTACCGATGTTAGTAGTTTGCTCCAGGAATTAGAAGTACCATTACAAGGTATGGGAACTGCTTTTACGAGCAGCTTAGTAGCAATATTATTTAGTGCTATAGTTACATCAGTTAATTTGATTTTTAATACTAGCCTTGCCAAAACTAGATTAGTTAGTTTACTAGAAGATTATTTAGATAATATTTACTTACAAACTATTGAAGGTCAAACTCAGATTGACAAAGTAGTAAAAGCTGTCGCCTATTCCTTTGAAGGATTTTTAACAAGATTTGGTCAAACAGTTAGAGTAGGAGTAGAGTCAGCTTTACAAGATAAAATTCAAGAAATTCATAATGCTAATGCTACTACAAGTAAATTAGCAGAACAGACTTTTGTAAGATTAGGAGAAGCTGCTGCTACCGTTGCTAAAAGTTCTAAAGATTTTCAGATAGCTTCTGATAGATTTCTAGAGGTAGCACAGATATTTGAACATAGTCAATTTCCGCAAAAGTTGGCTAATTCTACAGCAGAATTAGCCAATATTCAAAGTAATTTTTCCCAGTCAACTTCTACTCTAGCTGCTGCTGTTCAAGCGATTGAAATAGTAGTAATTGAACTCCAGGGATATAGTAAGAGACTAGCTAAGTTTGGAGAACAAGTTACTAATAGTAATCAAACTTCATTAAGACTATTAGAATCTCATCAAAGTAATCAACAATCTTTTGCGGAGATGATTAGGCAACTACAGGAAGCGTCACAAGGTTTTAATTTAGCTGTAGGAACTCTAGATAGTTTGCAAAGAAGAGTAGTATCTAAAGCAGATAATTTAGAGGAAGTACAAATCCAACTAAAAACTTTAGCAAATGCCTTGAATAATTCTACCGATGGTATTAGTCAGAGCATTAAATCTTTAGGAGACCAAATAAATAAAGGTATGAGTACCCAAGCTAATATTAATAATTCCCATTTAAGTGTCATAGCGACAAATTTACAGGAATATATAAATCAAATGCATGCAACTAAAAATGAAATTCATCGTCTGACACACACTATTGATAAACTAGCAAATCAATAGTTCAACAATTAATAATTAATAATTAATTATTACCTCTTATTATAAATAAGAGGATTGCCTAAAAGGAATTTTTTTTTCTCCATGAATGGAGAGGATTTATACCTTAATTTTTCGGTAACTCAGTTATCAATTGTTAACACCTCCGGCTGATTTATAGTCATTCTGAATAAGACTGGGACGAGTGTTTCTTTCCTGGAAAGGGTGTTCTAGCTAAAAAAGTGTTTCATCCTTATTTGAAATGACTATAGAAGGCAATAAAATCCGAAATTTCCTTTTTTATTCCCTTGAAAGTGGAAGCTTGAGACCTTATTTATTGCTAACCAAAACCCTATAAAACACTAGCTATATTTTAGTCAAGATATGGCGTTTCTCAAATTACTACTCCCTATTCCCTATTCCCTATTCCCTAATTTTATAATTATGCGTCATCGTTCACGAATTATTGAGGATAATCGCGACCTAGAAGTTTGGCCAGCTTTTACAGATTTAATGTCTAATTCTTTTATGATATTAAGTTTGTTATTACTCTTAGCTATTATTAAGTCTCTGTTTATAGAATCAATTTCTGATGCTAATCAAAATCGGGCTATCAAACTACAACAAGAGATTAGTCGTTTACAAAATCAACTCCAACAAAAGACGAATCAAGTAACAGGTTTACAAGGAAAAGTTGGAAATTTACAAAACCAAGTTACACAACTTCAAGGATTAGTCACTACTTCCAAAGACAAGTTGGAACAAAAGTCGAATAGGGTGACAGAATTAGAAACAGAAATTGAAAAATTGAAGTCTCCACCTGTAATTGTAATTAGAGATTCCCAGTCTCGGAGATTTGCATCAGGAAGTGCCGAAATATCGGGAGATTTAAAAGGTTTTATTGAGGAAGATTTAGTTAAACAAATTGAGGATTTTGCTAAAGAATATCAAGGTTATGTTGTTGAAGTAATTGGTCATACTGATGGTCAGGTAAATAGGGGAAGTATTAGTAATTTAGATACCCAGTTAGAACCAGTTGCTAAGGGTAATGAATCTGTTAGTAGTTTAACAGCAGGATCGAATGCAGATTTAGGTTTAATGCGCGCTCTAGCAGTGGTACAAAGACTGCAACAAAATCCTCGTCTGCAAGAATTGGGCTTAAAATTTAGAGCTTATTCTGCTGCACAATTATATAATCCCACCGGAAATTATGCTGGGGCAAATCGAAGTCCAGATCAGAGTCGGCGACGGATAGAAGTTCGGTTTACTCCTAGTGCAGTTGAGAGATGAAGTCAGAGGGTGGGAAGTGTGAGGAGTGTGGGGAGTAGGGGAGTAGGGGAGTAGGGGAGTAGGGGAGTAGGGGAGTAGGGGAGTAGGGGAGATTGAAGTATACTATGTCTGAAAAATACCTACAGCGTTTTTCAGATTGATGAACCACATCTTCATAACCAAAATCCTGTAGGGGCAAATGGCCATTTGCCCCTACTGTGGTCTAGCGAAATGAAAACGGCTGTAAGTTGCATTAACAGGACTTACGCATGAGGTACGAAAAACTAAGATTTGAGATGGTTTCCCTGTCAGTCGCAATGACGAAAAACTGAAATGATTACGGCAAAACATAAACGAGTGCTAATTCTGGGTGGTATTGGAGATAGCTTGAAACTAACAGCTTTAGCCTCTAGCATACCAGGGTTAGAGGTAATAAATTCTCTTGCGGGTCGCACTCGTCAACCTGTTGTGACATCTACCCCTACACGAATTGGCCCTTTTGGTGGTGTATCTGGGTTGAGAAACTATCTACGAGAACAAAAAATAGATTTTTTAATTGATGCGACTCATCCTTTTGCCAGTCAAATTTCCTGGAATGCAGCGATCGCCACTTCAGAACTAAATATTCCCCGTTTAATGTTTGTCCGTCCTCCTTGGAAAAAGATTGAAGGCGATCGCTGGCTCGAAGTCGAAAGTAACAAAGCTGCTACTAGGGTTTTACCAGAATTAGCTTCACGAATATTTCTGAGCATCGGTCGCCAAGAATTAGTAAGTTATGCTCACCTCAAAGACCTCTGGTTTCTGATGCGGATGATTGAACCACCACAACCACGGACCCCAGTACCTCCAGGAAAAATACTGACTGAGCGGGGACCTTTTTCTCTGGAAGAAGAGCGATCGCTTTTGCAAAAATATGAAATTGAGGCAGTAGTCAGTAAAAATAGTGGTGGTGATGCTACCTACCCTAAAATTATTGCTGCACGAGAATTAGGAATTCTAGTGGTAATGATACAGCGTCCGTCTCTTCCTGGAGGAGAACAAGTTAGTGATGTAGAAAGTGCAGTTTCTTGGCTCAGAAATTATAGTAATTGACTATAGGGAGAAAAGTAATTTTTGTCTGTTTTACCCCGGAAGTGATCAAAGTTATTTAGATGTGCCAAAGTAGTTTATAATTTAAAGTTTACCTCAAAAAAAAGTCTTTTTATATCTCATTTGTCAATCATTAGCTCTCAATAAAATTGGCAAAAATTAATATCTGAAAATTATTGCGATTATGACCTGTAATGCTTATTATTGATTTGGTAGCGATCGCTAACTTTTAAATTATAATTCTGAGGTGGTAAAGCTTAACCAAAACTTAATTTTTTTTTAACCAAAACTTAAATTCATTAAGGAATAATATTTACAATTTCAAAAAAATACCCCAAATATTGATTTGTATTTGGTTTTGTATCTAAGCATCTTAGTTTCCAAGACAATACAGAACTGATGCTTACTACTTACCACTGACCAGAATATCAGATTTTAAGCCTCCCTATTCCAGGAGATACTGTTAACTGATAACTGAAATAATACCCACTCTAATTGATAGATAAAACAAGATTATGGACAGACGTAAATTTGTTAAAAATTCATCTCTATTTGCTTTATCATTAGCAGGAGCAAAATTAGCTAATTTAACTTTGTCATCTCAGACATTAGCTCAGGTTAAAGAAATAAAATTTGGCATTATTTCTACCGAGTCTCAAACCAATCAAAGACCAATTTGGGAACCATTAATTAAAGCATTTTCTGATTCTATTGGTTTACCAGTTAAGGCATTTTATGTAACTCAATATGTAGCAGTAATTGAAGCAATGCGAACTGGTAATATTCATCTAGCTTGGTATGGAGGAAAATCTTATATTGAAGCAGCAAAACGTGCTAATGCAGAAGCCTTTGCTCAAACAGTAGATACAGAAGGTGGTAAAGGTTATTACTCTCATTTAATTACTAACAAAAATAACCCCATCGTTGCAGAAGCTAAGGCAATGGGAGGAGATAAATATGTAATAAAAAATGCAGCAAATTTAACTTTTGCTTTTAATGACCCGAACTCTACATCTGGCTTTTTAGTACCGAGTTACTATGTTTTTGCTCAAAATGGAGTTGACCCAAAAAAAATATTTAAACGTTTAGTTTTCTCTGGAAGTCACGAAGCAACAGCTTTAGCAATAGCTAATAATCAAGTAGATGTAGCTACTAATAATAATGAATCTTTAGATAGACTACAACAAACAAATCCTAAAGCAAGAGCAAATATAGAAACTATTTGGACTTCTACTTTAATTCCTAGTGACCCCATTGCTTATCGTAAAGATTTACCAGCAGATTTAAAACAGAAAATTCGTAATTTCTTTTATAACTTTAAAGATGCCGCAGTTCTTAAACCTCATGGTTGGTCTGGGTTCGATCAAGCAAATGATCAAACTTGGAATCCGATTCGAGAATTAGATATTGCTAAACAAATTTTGGAGTTGGAAAATAAGGAAAATTTAAGTGCTAAAGATAAACAAAATTTAGAACAATTACGTCAAGAATTACAAACTGTAAAAAGTAACTAATACCAGTTTGATAAATGTTTGCTACAAATAGCTAGGGTACTTTTTAGGAGTCAGGAGGTAGGGACGTTGCATAAGGGCGTCCGTACGGAGTCGCATGGGAATGGCTTTAATACGATTTTTTAGGTCATAAATCATATTTTTTGTCCAAGGGACATCTCCTGTCAAGTATTTTTATCGCTCTTACTATTCGTAACATTCTTTTTTCAAAATGGTATAAAACAGGAAAAAACAGAAGGTGTTAAGTTTTTTAGGGTAGATGAAGCGGGAATGATTTAAAAAAATCTTTTTATCCAATCCTCTTCTTTTGAAGAAGAAAAAGAGGTATAGCGCTACGCGCAAGTCAGAAGTCAACCCCGCCCTTTCTTTCCCAAGGTGGTTATAACTCAGAAGTAATGTCTGATATCAAATCCGTTTGATTGGACATAAAAAAAAATTCTCCAATCGTCATAACTACTAAATGTTTGTGATTCTTTCTCCTCCTGACTCCTGACTCAATTACGATTTAACCAATCTATAACTGTTTAACCGGATTTGATATGACTGAGTTTTAGGATTGAGTAATGTCCTGACCTTTGCTTAGAGTGCTATAATTGTTAATTATTAATTATTAATTATTAATTTAAGAAAAAGACTTATTACTATACTAAACAGCACTTATTTCTTCCTTGTTGCTTTGCTTGATAAACTCCTTTATCTGCTCGTGATATCATATCATCTAAGCTCCGATCTTTAATAGAATATGTAGTAACTCCAATGCTGATGCTTAACCGGAGATTTCCCTGGTCAGTTTCAATAATATTACTAGCTACCATTTGTCTAATTCGCTCTGCTAATGTAAGTGCTTGGTCTCCATGAGTTTCAGGCAAAAGAGCCATAAATTCTTCTCCACCATATCGACCTAAGAAATCAACATTACGAATAGTATTTTTAATACTTTTAACTACTGTACATAGAGCTATATCTCCTACTTGATGACCGTAGTTATCGTTAACTTTCTTGAAGTGATCTAAATCCATTAATAAAATAGAAAAAGGCGGACCATATCTACTAACGCGATTAAATTCTTGATGACCAAAATTAAACAAACTACGACGATTTAATACTCCTGTAAGGGGGTCAGTATTGGCAATTTTTTGAACTTTTGCTAAAGCATTTTGCAACTCTTTTTGTGTATATTTTAATTCATCAATTGTATGTTTTAGGAGTAAATGATTCCGAATTCTAGCCAAAAGTTCGGCTTTTTTAAATGGTTTATTAATATAATCAACTGCTCCCGATTCAAAAGCATTTATTATGTGTTCCTGTTCATTACTAGCAGTGATAAAAATAATCGGAATCTCAGCATATTCTGGATCGCTTTTTAAGTGCTTACACACTTCTAATCCATTCATGTCAGGCATCATTAAATCTAGTAAAATTAAATCTGGTTTTGAAGCCTTAACCCTTTCTATTGCTTGATAGCCACCCTTGGCAAAAGTCAGACTATAACCTACAGGTTCTAAGATTACTCTTAACAATTTCAGATTAGTAGAAATATCATCAACTGCAAGGATATAAAAATTTTCAGGTTTAAATGGTTCTTCTTTCAGCATATTCTTAATTAAAAAAGCGGTTAGCGGTCAGCGGTCAGCAGTCAGCAGTAAACCTTTAGAAGGAGATTTCAACCCCTCCTAAACCTTCCGGTTTATAGAAACCGGGGATTTAAACCCAGTAGGGGCGATTCGCGTAATTAGGAGCATTCCGGAACGGAAATCGCCCCTACAAGCTAAAAGCTGTTTCGCTACGCGACATGTTTGCGGAGCATTCCGTTAGGAAAAAACGTAGTTCCTCCGCAGGAGGCTAGCTGTTTGCACAGCATTCCGTCAGGAAATGCTAAAAGCTAATAGCTCGTTAATAATAATTAGGGGCTTGTCTCAATTAAAGATAATTCAGGAATTTGTTCTGGCATTTTTTTCAAGATTTTTTCAATTATATACAGCTCTTTATAATATTTTATAGCGCTTTTCACAAAGTTAGAAAAAAAACTTCTTCCTTCTCTCCTAGGTAATATGAGCCTTCTTCCTTTAAACCCAAATCTCTGTACTCTAAAAAACATGAAAACTGCTATAAAGCATCACATATTACTGTAAAATGGTCAATAGTTTCAGGAATTTTATCCCAGTCAAAATCATCAATTTGTTGAGTTAGTTTCTGAGTATATTCTCTTAATAACTGACACTGATGCTCTTCTGCCCAAACATTCAAACGAGCGACAAATTTTTCCAAATCACTTATAGCTAAAGTTTGCCGTAATTTTAGCCAATTAGTTTCTGCTTCCTGATTCAGCTTATCTCGCAATTCATCTAATCGTATTGGTTTCCCAGAAATAACCTTTGTTTCGGTAAAATTATCTAATTCTTCTGTCTCAATTTCAGGTGTAGTAGCACCAGAAATAATCGGAAAAATTTTCTTCATTTCTGCCACCAACTGAGTACGACTAACAGGTTTACGGAGAAACCCTTCACATAAAAACTTCAAGTCAAACTCATTTTCAAGTTTTGATGAAGCAGTCAGCATCACGATCGCTATGTGTTTGGTTTGTTCATCTTGCTTCAAGAATAACGCTGTGTCTCTACCATCAATACGAGGCATCCGCAAATTGAGAAAAATCAAATCTGGGAGTTCTGCTTTTGCGATTTGGATTGCTTCTTCCCCATCACCAGCAAAAAACAGTTGGTGAGATGTTTGATAAAAATATCCAGCAATTAAATCCCGATTAGAAGCTATATCATCAACCACTAGAATTTTTAAAGGGGAAAACTGGCGTAAATTGTTATCTTTTTCTGCTAATAAGTTAGATTCTACAGGGGTATGTGTAATTTGTACTCTAGGAAAACTGAGGATAAATTTACTCCCCTTTTCTAACTCACTTTCTAGCTCAACTGTACCACCTAGAATATCTACAAGACGACGAGTAATTGTTAAACCTAACCCAGTACCTCCATATTTGCGACTGGTTGTACTGTCACTTTGAGTAAAAGCATCAAAAATATCCTGTTGTTTTTCTGGAGCAATACCAATTCCTGTATCTTCTACAGAGATTTCTAAACCAATTCGATCGCTTTGAATATTATCAACATTGTATGAATTTACAGAAACCTTAATATATCCGCTCTCAGTAAATTTAATAGCATTTCCGATTAGGTTGAACAGGATTTGTTGCAGTCGTACTCTATCGAATAAAATTGCATGAGGTACAGTCGGGGAAATCTCCATGTAGTAATTTAGACCTTTATCAGCAGATTTTGCCAGAAATATTTGTTGGACTTCCTGCACTATGGAAGTGATGTCAACAGGTTCATAATTCAGCTCTAGTTTTCCGGCATCAATTTTGGAAACATCTAAAATGTCGTCGATCAGAGCCATTAGAGTTTTACCAGTTGCCAACACTGAGGCTAAATAGGATTTACCTACAGGATCGGTAACAAAAGATTGCAGCAACTCAGAAAAACCCAATACTGCATTCATGGGAGTGCGAATTTCATGGCTCATATTTGCCAGAAACTCACTCTTAGCTTTATTAGCTGCTTCAGCTTGTTGTTTCGCTTCTAGGAGGGCGGTATTATTTTCAGCTAATTCATTTTTGCGTTCAACTTCTTGCTGTAGTAGATTAGCTTGGGCGATAGCAATGCCAACTTGAGCTGCAACTGCCTCAAGTAGTTGAATTTCACTATTTGTCCATTCTCTGTAGCGATCGCATTGATGTAATCCTATTATTCCGTTAAGCTGGCCTTGATAAAAAGTACCGACTGCCAACATTGATTTAAGTTGAATTTGACAACAAAGTGGTGTTACTGCTTGTAGTAGGGGATCAGCATAAACGTCATTGGAGGCGATAGCACTTTCCTGACTCACTAACTTTTGCAGATGAGGATTTTCTTCTATTGGTATTTTTATATCTAACATTGACTCCACTTCTCCAATCAGATGTTCTGCTGCCAAGGGTATTTGCGTTACAGGATCAGGGATATAGAAATGAATTAAACAACGATTGGGTTGGAAAATTTTCCCTATTTGCTCGACAGCAATTTGGAAAATCTTTTCTGTATCTAAACTACTACGAATCCCATCAGTAATGCGTTTGAGTAAAAGACTTTGCTCAAGCTGTTGTCGTAAGGCTTCTTCTGCTAGTTTCCGTTCAGTAATATCTTCTGCAATACCCGTAAAGCGGATTACTCTGCGGGTAGAATTGAATAGGGGAAATGATCTAATTTGAATCCAACGAATTTCGTCATCATTACGAAAGATCCGAAAGGTTTCATCAAAAGGTTCCTGAGTCTCTATATGAATCTCGAAAGCTGCTACCAAAGTACGAAGATCATCGGGATGAACAGACAATAACCAGGAATCAGGATTTTCATATATACTAGCGCAACTTCTACCCCAAATTTTCTCATAAGCAGGTGAGATATATATTACTTCTCCTTGCTCAGACAAAACAAAAAACACCTGATGAATATTTTCTGCTAATTGCCGAAATTTGGCTTCACTGTCACGCAACGCATTTTCAAAAATTTTTCGCTCTGTGATATCGACACCACAAGCAAGTAATAATTTATCTTTATTTGTATTTGTATCTCCTGCTTGGATCAAGGTTCGATTTAAGATAATATGATATTTTTTTCCTGATGGATCGTGAAAGGTTTCTTCTTTTACCAAAGGCTTGCCTGTTTTTAAGACTTTTAGATCGTCAGACTTAAACTGCATATAGTGTTGACCAAATAAATCCTCATATTTAACTTCTGACAAAGATTTTCCTTCTAAACCAAAACCTACCACTGCTGCTTGATTCAAAAAATGAAATTCAATCCGATCTTCTTCCCAATAACTTTTGAGAAATATCGGTATTGGCAACCCGTCTAAAATATCTGCTAGCATTTGTTTTTGTTGAGCAAGTTGCTTGTTAATTTCTAAGAGATTTTTAGCAAAAATCTTTAATTCTACTTCTTGTTGTTGTAGGGTTTTTGTTACTTTTTGGCGAGTAGTAATATCAAATACAGTTCCGAATACCTTGATGACATTTCCCTCTCGATCCTTAACCCCTTCACCTCGTAATTCTATATATCTAGTAGTACCATCAGTTCTAGATATTTTTAAGTCAATTTTATAAGAATTACCATAAGCTATTGCTTCGTCAAGACACTGTTGCAGTTCCACCCCATCTTCTGGATCGATATACTGGAAATATTCAGTATAGGTAGGTTCTGCATTTGCTGATTCAAAGCCAAAAATCTCCAATAATTCTTCTGAAAAGCTAATTTTTTTAGTGGCAACATCTAGCTGCCAACTACCGATATGAGAAATCCGTTTTAGTCGTTCTCGATCTTGTTGTTGGATAAGTTCATCTAATTTTTGAGAGTTAATATTCTTAACTGCCAACAGTAAATATTTAGGAGAACCATCTGGGTGTCGAATTATCGAACCTATTTCTTGACCCCAAACCAAAGTTCCATTTTGATGAATATATTGTTTTTCTTGGGAAAAGTAGGATATTTCCTGAGAAATAAGTTGCTGAATTGGGGTTGATGTTGATGCTGATTCTAGATTGTTAGGTTGTGTCACCTGGTGATAATTTAGGTTTAACAATTCTGCTTCAGAATATCCCAGAAATTCACATAAAATCTGATTTACTTGTAAAAATTCTCCTGTCAGTGAGCAAATTGCGATTCCTTCTGTAGTATTTTCAAATATTTTTTGGAAGGATTCTTGGCTTTCTTGCCTAGCAATTTCTGCTGCCTGAAAATTTGTCTGGTCTACCAAATTAGCAATAATTCCAGCAATTTTACTATTTTCATCATAATAAGGTGAATAAGTACGAATTATATATTTTTTGCCAATCCGATTTAAGTTGAGCCACCCCTGAATTTCTACAGTTTCTCCTGCTAAACATCTTTCAAATGGTTGTTTTAAAAAAAATTCAAATGTTTTTTCTCCCAAAACTTCTTTGATATTTTTCCCAATTACCCGTTCAGATTTTTGATTAATTAATTTGAGATATGCTGGATTAACTAATTGGTAGTTATAGTTGGTATCTAATAAACATATAGCCTCACCACTTAAGGAAAATATTCGTTCATATATTCTTAAATTTTCATTGATTTTAGGCATATTTATTCAGTTATCAGTTATCAGTTATAGCAATTCCCAAAAAGCGTGAAGTACAAAATTATTTGGTTTTAGGGAACAGGGAACAGGTATGGAGGGAGTATGGAGTAGTAATTCTCGTTTCGTAGGAATAGATAAATAAGAAAAACAACTGTACTCATTAGCTTGGGAAACGCTATATCAGTTATAGGGCTACTTGAAAAGGGAACAGGGAACAGGGAACAGGGAACTTCAGACTATCAAAGGCTTTTAGGATTTATAATTGTCCTAACCTTTGCTTCGAGTGCTATATTAGTTAGTCTCCTGCGGAAGAACTGCCACTCCCCCACTCCCCCACTCCCCCACTCCCCTACTCCCTGTTTTATATCTAAATACTATCAGTCACACTACTAAAATTAAACGCTTTCACCCTCACCCCAGGCAAAACACTATTACCATAACGATCTAGTTTGCTCACAGCATCCACATCCCTTAGCATATCTGGCAAAACCTGATTAAACCGCAAATTTTTAATGGGATAAGCTACTTTCCCATCCTCAACCCAAAAAGTACCATCCCGTGTCATCCCTGTTACCTCTAAAGTCCGGGGATTCACATAACGTACATACCAGGAACGATTCACCAAAATTGCTCGTTCCGTCTGCGAAATCAAATCTGCCAAACTTTGCTCTGAACCCTGCATCACTATTGGGAACATAGATCCAGTAGGTTGTTTGCCTTGTTGAGCTGCCCAATACCGACTATAAGATAAGGTTTGTGGCACACCATCCTTAATTATGTCCAGATAATGATTACTCAACCCATCACCAGAAAAATTCCCTAACTGCAACAAAGGATGACCAGGATAACGTTGTAAATGTACCAACGGACTAAACATTTGTTCCCCGACTCGGTTGCCCTCTGGTTTCCCAGTTTCGTCAGTACGGGACATAAACGATCGCCCTTCATCTGCTGCTCGTGCATCCAGATTAAATATTAGCCAAATCAACAGATCGGCTAAAGCAGCTCCACTGAAAATGACAGGATAAACACCAGGACTAATTTCTTTGGGTTGGCGAGAAGCAAAAGCACGGTTAATCAACTCTTCAGTCATACTTTCAGTAGGTAGTTGATTGATTCCCCAGGCAGTGCGACGACTCCAACTAGAGCCATTTTCGATTCTTGCCGTAAAGCTAAAGTCCGCTTTTGTATATTTGTTACATCCGCGTAACCCAAGTGAGTTAGCGATCGCTCCTAAAGATGTATCTGTACTCAGAGTACCGGAACCATCTACCTCTGCTTTGGCACTCATGGCGCATACCTGTTGGACTATTTCTCCTCGTGTTAAGGGAGAGATAGTAGCAGTCAACTCATCAAAGGCAGGAGTCCTATTTTCGTATTGTTGGGGTTCGAGCAGTGGGACCCACTCTGGGTCTTGTGGGGCGATGCGGGCCAGTTCTTCGGAACGGCGAATGGTGGCTGTAATGGCATCTGGATCTAGTTCTGTAGTGGAAGCGGTGGCGCAACGAGTGCCGAAATAACTGGTGATGTTAAGTTCAAATTTTGTTTTGCTAATATTTTGGCTAATTTGATTTTCTGAGTAGCGAGTTAGGGATGATTCGTTGTTGCTAAGACTAACGAAAATACCTTCGGCGTCAGATTTTTTTACGGTTGTTTCTACTAAGGATAATGCTTCGTCTTGACTGAGAAGATTTGGTTTAATTTCTGTGGTCATTTCAGTTATCAGTTATTGTAAGTATTCAGCCGTTAGCCGTCAGCTATTGCTTTTAGTTTTAGATAAAAGCTTTTTTAAACCTCGCTTAAGGGCGGGGTCTTATTAAGCCACAGTTAAATCTTACTACAAAAGCCGGGTCTTATTCCTGTTAACGTAGTTCTGACCTAGCTAGGAGGCTAGCTGACAGCTAATAGCTGAAAAAGAGTGGCTCCAATTTACTCTCAAAAAGTTAATTCAACCCCTCTGGTTGTAGTTTCTCCCCACACTCCCCTTTGGTTGAGATTTTTTCGGTTTGTAGTAAAGACTTTAGTCTTTTACAGGAAGTAACTTTCAATGGTTGTCGATTCCTGTTTATTGAAGTATAATTGTAATATAAAAGGCGCTCATCTGATTGGCTTTTTCATAGAGCGCCTGGAAAAAAAAGTTAAATCATAAGAGGATTATATCATGGTTAATTGCATTGGTATTAAATCCACTCATTTTTCTCGCGAAATAGATTCAGAAATTCAGGCATTAGTACCTTTAGAAATTAAGATTGAAAGTATTAAACCTGTTGGGATTTCTGAAACTCCTCAAATAGTTTATAGAACTTCAAAAGGACGGTGCAGCACTTTTTTATCTAAAGCAAAGTTTCTGAATTATTTGCTCTGTTTTTTGCAAATTAAACAGCGCAATTTTAGCAAAATTATCAGTTATAATTTTCAGACTTCTGGGATTAACATAAATGCAGAAAATGGCAAGTATTTTATTATTTATTCGGAAATACACGCTTTTCTCGAAAGATATAATAGAGCTGCTTTAGAAAAACTAGAAGTTGAGTTGACTGCTGTTAGTTCTGTGGTTAGAAATCCAATTAAAGGAACTGTAGCTGAGGTAAATAATATTGGCTGTAGTTGTCCTGATATGGTTTATCGTCATAGTATTTGTAAACATCAAATTGCTACTCATTTGTATTTACAATCAAATGGATGGGGTTCTTTAGCAGAATATTTACAACAAAATACAGGGAAAAAGTGGGATGAAAAATTATTGGCTATGGCTGAAGTTGCTAAGTCTGATTTAGGTCTTTGATTAATGGATAATGGATAATTGATAATGGATAATTACCTCTTGTTAAAACCGTTACGGAATTGAAGGTCTGGAAATATCCTAGTGCAGAATGGCGGAAATAAGTGACCAGTTACAAAATCCTAAAAGCCTTACCTTACAATACTTTTGAATTTTTAATTTTGACTTCCGCGTAGTGGCACTAGCACTTTTTTTCCCTATTCAAGGGGAGGCTTTAAACCTGAATGATCTAATTATTTAATTGTTTAATTATTAATTATTTCGGTAAAAGGAAATAGGGAGTAGGTAGGGAAGTTGTATAGTTGTATGGAACTTCCCTACATAGTATAGCGTTTCCCAAGGTAATGAGGTACAGTCGTTTTTCTTCTTTATCTATTCCTACGGAACCAGAATTACTATTCCCTACTCCCTCCATACCAGTTAAGTGTTCCCTAAAACTAGGGAATTTTGTACCTCACGCTTTTTGGGAATTGCTATAGTAAGTTCATAAGCAAAATTAATTACACATTCTATTAACTCTCTGTTCCCTATCTTAACTAGAAAATTCTTAACTAAAAGCACGACTACTTAATATTAATTTTATAAATGTTTATTATACTTTACTTCAAAGGATACCCACCCCTAATACCATTTATCAAAAATATTGCTATATTTGATTGGATCGAGAATTTTAGGCAGGAAAGGAAAGATAGAGAGATATTAAAAGTAGGAATAATCATTACTAACCAAATAATAATTGTCAAAAATAGATAAAAAACTTAGTAAATATTTGACTGTTGAAGTGTAATATTACTTTGATTAATTTGGCATAATATCTCCCAGTAGAGGTCGTATTTAAAAAAAGTAGTGATAGCTGGTAACTGGTAACTGAAATAATTGATAGAGATGTTAAAATTAGGTTAAACATTTTTTAGGAAACAGTTAACCTATGTATGACCTAACTGAATTTAATGTCAGAGATTTGTCTGAATGTGGTTTAATGCTGCGCAGCTTGGGAAAAGATTCTCAGAGTATGGAAGCAGCTAGTAACGTAATTATTAAATATCTATATGAAAATTTAGTTAATCTCCAAACCCAAGAAAAATCCTGTGTACTTATCCGTTTATTTAAAACTCATTCCTACGGAAAATTAACTCCTGAATTACAAAAATATGTACAAAATATCTTGAAAAAAACAGATATTAAGTATGATTTAAAATGCTTAACTCTACTAGCAACTGCTGGTGAAAAACCAGAATGGAATTATCGAGATCAATCATTAGGACATCAAGCAATTCCCCTAGTTAATGAAGAGGCGATCGCTAAAGCTCCAATGATATCTCAAATGATAAAACAATTAGGTCTAGAACCTGGTATACTTATTCAACCAGACCCTACTTTATTTGTTGATGTAGAAAAACAAATTTGTCAAATATTTTATGTACCTGATGCTTTAGATAGTCCTTATATTCCAGCAAAAAAATCATTTGTAATTCCGTTTAATGTTAAATCCGTTCTAGGATGTGGAGGTTTATTACCTTTAGGAGATACCTTTGTTGTACTAATGTTTCTCAAAGTAGAATTGCCAAAAGTTACTCTAGATTTATTGCGTCACTTAACCTTAAATATCAAAATGGCAATTTTACCTTTTGATGACAATAATATTTTTATCAACTCAGGGCAATATAATATTATTAATCAAGTTAAAGATGTAAACGAACAACATAATTATATTGATAATCTTAAATCTGAAGTAGAAGCATTAAACCAATTATTAAATGATTCCCAAAAATCAACAATAACCCAATCTCAAAATTTAGAAAAAGTTATTGAGGAGCTACAAGCAAAAATAGCTAAATTAGAGGAAACTAATACCAAATTACTTCATGGTGAAAAAATGTCTAGTTTAGGACAAATGGTTGCGGGAATTGCTCACGAAATTACTAATCCAATTAACTTTATTAAAGGCAATATTGTTTATGCTCAACAATATACGGAAAGCTTAATTAAACTATTAGCTACATATCAGAAATATTATCCTATTCCAGTACCTGAAGTTGAGGAAAAAATAGATGAAATAGATCCTGAATTCTTAGTAAAAGACCTCAATAAAATATATAAATCAATGAGAAATGGTACTGAGCAAATCTATGAAATTATTGTAGCTATGCGCAACTTTTCTCGACTAGATAAAGCAGAATTTGAAAAAATTGATGTTCAAGAAGCGATTGACAACACATTAATAATTTTAGGAAGTCGTTTGAAAGCTAATTCTCAATATCCAGCAATTAAAGTTGTCAAAGAATATAAAAATTTACCCCTCATAGATTTTTATCCTAATCAACTAAATCAAGTTTTAATGAATATTATTGGTAATGCTATTGATGCTATTAATGAATATAATCAACAACGAACAATTGAAGAGATAAAAAAGAATGCCAGTGTGATTAAAATTCATGCAGAAATAATTACAACAGACTGGCTATAAATTAGAATTATAGATAATGGGCCTGGCATACCACAGGAAGTACAAAAAAAGCTTTTCGACCCTTTTTTTACGACTAAACCTACAGGTAAAGGTACAGGATTAGGATTATCTATTAGTTATCAAATAATTGTAGAAAAACATGGTGGAAATATTATTTGTTGTTCTGCAACAGGGGAGGGAACAACATTTATAATTAAGATTCCTGTTAAACAGAATCTCGGTTAATTATTGTCAAAATAAACTTTCATATATTTATTGATTTTTTTGTATACAAATTAGAGCAAATAAAAAAAATTTAGGACATATACTGATGACTAATCTAATAATTTTAGATAGCTATATCTATCATTTTTCCCTTTTTTTATTCAATATTTATTCCTTCTTCCTTCTTCCTTCTTTCCTAGGGACGTTGCATGCAACGTCCCTACCATTTGTAACAAACATTTATCACACTTGATATAAGTTATTTTCCAGATTTATCCTCACTATAAAGCATCAAAGATAGAGTATTAATTTCTGGGGAAGCTACTAAAAGATTTTGGTCGAATAGTCGATGCCATTGACTTTCTAATGTTAGAGAACGAAAACTTAAATAAGGGAAATTTTCAAAGTTTTTAGTCACAGGTAGAAAGCTATTACTAGAATACATTGATTTAATATAACGCTGAAATTTTTCTCTGATTTTCTCTTTAATTTGATTAAGTTCTAAGTTATTTGTTTCAGGTAGTTTACCAATAGTAAGGGTAGATGTATGGATAGCTAAATATTGGTCAGAAAAACTTTTTTCGTCTCTTAAAGTTTGTGACTGCTCTGAATTTTCTATTTTCCGAATAATACCTAATACATCCTCAGATCCGTTTTTAAGACTTAATGGATAATTTTCAGATTTCCTAATCATAGTTAAATCCTTAAATAATTGCTGTAAATTCGTCTTATTAATTGTAGACAAACTAATTTCATAATTCTCAGCACCCCGATTATTTAAGGGTATAAATATCAAACCACCATTTATATAAGCATTTTGCAGTTTTCCTATTGCCAAAAAATCACTAAATAACCCATTATTTTGATGAAACTTCTGAAATTTATCTATTAAACCTAGATAACTATTTAGTTGTTTTTTAATTTCTCTCTCTTCTACAGCGAATATTTGTTCTAGTTCAGTTTTTAATCTGTTAACAACAACATCTTTAAAACCAGTATTTATATAAGCTTTTCTCAGACCATTGACAAATTCTGAAATAGTCGCTCCTATTGATTGACCAGGGGATGAAATAGCTTTTCCCCCAACTGGAATTACAGCACAATTAAACTTACCAATATTTGCGGTTCCACATATACGAGTTTTCACAGCAGCTTGGAGATTTGCCATTAATATTAACAAGTTTGAGAGACTTTCTTTATATGCTAATTCTGGAGATTCAGAGCTATATAATAATGTAGAACTAATATAAAATTTGAGATACTTTTCTTGATTTTGGTCTATATTTCTATCTCCACGACCTCTATAGATAAGTTGAGTAATTTCCATCAAGTTTCTTTCTATTTCAAAATTAGGAATTACTGCTAATATATGCCTCACTCGTTTAAAAGATAATCCTCTTGAAGCACTGGCAGTCATAAATATTACATCTACTTTATCTTGATATTCTGAGATTGAAGCTCTGTCTAAAATATCAGAATGAATTATTAGGTAATCTTCTTTTTCTTTAAAACCTTTACCTTTTGCAGCAAGTCTGTTTGTCAAATTCGTGATAATTTCTTCTAGTCTTCTTTTATTTTGGATATAAACAATAGTTGGCTCCTGTGTCATTCTCAATTCAATATCATCTAATAATCTCTGATTTTGTTTTTTCTCTAATTCGTCTCTGACTTTATACTCCCTATCTAAATTTTCAAACTTTAGGGTTTTTATCAGAATATCGTATTCAACTTTTAGACTTTTAGCAGGATAAGTAGAAGTATTGATTGCCCATCCTTGTAATTTATTAAATGTAAATTCTTGCAGAATATTGCTCTTATTTCCTCTACCTGGACGAATATAAATTTTGCTTGACTCCGGGTCTTGAGATTGTAAATAATCATTAGCAACTGAAATATCGGCAAGGGAAGCATCTGCGACGATAATTTTAGTATTAAATTCATGTTGATTATCTAACAATTCATATTTCTGTAACTTCTTGATTAATTCATGGAAAAAATACACCCCTCCATCATCACCAGTAATTTCATCAATCATAATTATAATATTAGGAATTACTCTGGATATTTCCCGCATTTTGTGAGGTAAAATTTTCCCATCTCTTTTGTCATAAGCAGCATGAAATATTTTGTCGAAGTGGTCTAATGTTAATTTGCCAGTTTCGGCATTTTTCTTGAGAGACTGTGTGGCAGATGTAGCTACTATATTAATTCCTATATCTTGTTTTTTATAGAAATTTATCAAATCAGTTATTGCTGAAAAAATAGAATCTAAAACTCCCCTATTGAGATTTTCATTAGGAACAATTTTATCGCGAGATTCTCTAGATGCTATTTGTTTATAGCTCTTATCCAAATCTTCATTTTCCAGAAATTTAACACTTGTAGACTTAGGCAAATTTACCAGACTACCCTTAATACAACTTACAGCTTTATTACCTCCATTAGCGCGGATTAAATTTGAGTTACTTTGGATATAAATAAGATTTTGACTGACATTTCCATCCTGATCTTTAAGTTTTTCTTGTATATCTTGATTGACAGAAATTCTAGGTGATAGGTAAATAAATAAATAGTTATTTTCTAATTCTTGAAGAAACTCTACAACTGCCGTAGTTTTACCTATTCCGGGGGCACCTTGAAGTAAGAGCAAATTATCCTCTTGACTTAAAGCTTTTATAACTTCTTGTTTGTGGTTATCCCACTCATCAGCAGTATTTTTAAATTCATCTATTTCTTCGGTATAGGAAAAATTAAACTCTTCTTTCTCTGTGGCAGTATTAGTTTTAATATCTCGAATAAAATTCCGTGAAAAATTCTTTTCAAACTCCCTAAGTATTTTATTAAACACTTTATTTTTGATTTCTTTTCTAGCAGCTTCCGAATTTTTTTTCCTCACTTGTTTGTACAAAGAACCACAATTTTTGAGAAAAGTTAGAAAATTTTGATTACCACCATTACCAGTAACTGCTTGCTCCAGGCGATCGCTAATTCCTAAAACCTGAATATGGGATAATTCAGAAGAATTAAATATCTGATTTTCTGCGGCAAATTCAATAAAATTATCTGCATAACTTCCTGCTTGAATAATTTTCACTATTTCCTTATCAGTTTTGGGAAAAGCATTAATTTTTTCATCAAATTTTGGAAGTAAACTGAGGAGATAATCTCCATATTTATTCTCTAGTAAATTTTCCTCGTTTCCGATATCGACTCCCACCTGAGAAAAAATACTTTTACCCCGACGGTAGTTGTACTCTTTAGAAATAATTTTCTCAATAGTTTCATAATTTCTGAGAGGTTTAATATCAATTAATTCTTTCAGCACAAAAATTGATAAGTCGGCAACAAATAAAGCATATCTATCTTCTTGGGTACGACTATCTTTTTGTTTCAGCAGTAAAATACAGTCTGAGTTTAAAAATTTTCCCGTGTCTTTATATTTTGCGGGGTTTGGTGTTATCCCCAGTTGTTTTGCAGGAATATCAAGAGAATAGTTTTCTCCATTTTCATTGTTGCTTATTTGCTGAATAGTATTGTTATCCCAAAAACAACATTGGAAATATTCAACAGTCACATTTCTTGCTTCCCATCTTTCCGGTTTACTTTTAGACGCTGGTTTATATTTTCCCCACCCAATGTGACGCAACCAGTTATCAACCAAAATATTTGCTTTGATAAAACCCGTAGCAAATATGTGAAACATCCAGTCATAAACTTCATCTCTTTGTCTAGGTGAAACAATACCAATATCATCAGCGATCGCCTCTGCTAAATTTTTCAGTTTTAACCTCTGTAAAAAAGGTAGATAAATATCATATTTTCCTGGAATATTATATGCTTGAAGCAAATTAATAACTCCTACATTAAATCCATCTTCAAAGATAAACCCTGAATGTTCTCTAATACTAAATTTTCCCATCTGACTAACCTATAAAAATTTTGTGCATAATTATATTTTGCCACGATTTTCCATAAAGGAAAAACAGACTCATTAAATGTCTATCCCCAAGGAAAGTTTTTCACATTTGCCTAAACTATTATCGAAAATTCTGATTTTTCTATAATATTTGACTTGTAGATTTTTCTCATAGACATCTTTGGCAAAAATTCCTACCCCTCTACCATAAATCTCTCAGATATTTTCTCTACCTTATTAGAGAGTAACTGCCAAATTTTCCCGAAATCTTATCTAGGGAAAAAACGAGAGTTCAGACAAACCTAACCTCAAGGAAAATTTTCCACTTTTGTCTCAAGTCTGAGTCGAAATTCTGATTTTTCTATAATATTTGACTTGTAGATTTTTCTCATAGACATCTTT
>NZ_JBNHEQ010000161.1:0-9481 GCF_050016015.1 Dapis hubbardiae BLCC-M172 | reverse complement strand
TCAAGTCTGAGTCGAAATTCTGATTTTTCTATAATATTTGACTTGTAGATTTTTCCCAGAGACATTTCGTCGAAATTATGTTTCAATCAAATTAGCTAAACGCAGAATTAAATACTTCATAAACAAATGCTAATAAATTAAATCTAGCGGAAGATTGTGGGTGATAAAATTTAGTAGACTTATATCCTACCTCCTCAAAAATATCCTCATAAGGATTAAGTTTAATAGTTGAAAATTTACCAAATTTTTCATTTTTAGCATAATGCAGCATTGCCATAAACAAAAACAGAGTATCCCGGTCAGAAGTATTAGTATCTGTAGCAAATAATCCTTGTATAATCTCCCTATTATCTAACACATCTGCTGCATAAAGATTAATTGGGCAAGCATAACTAATGACACTATTATAAGAGTTATTTTTGCCAACCTCCTCTAAATTATATAGGTTTAAAAATGCTGCTGCATTTCTGGTAAGAGGTTCAATTTGACTCGCATCCTCTACGGAAGCTAAATAGTATGAATATCCTCGATCTTTATTGCCTCGTTTTAAATCAAAAATTCGATAATTCGAGACAAAGACTGGGTAAATAGTTATGGAATTATTTACTGCCTTCATCTGTCTGATAACATGACTATTCATAAAAAATAATCTCTCTGTATCATCATCTTTTTCTTCATATCCTAGAGAAAAGTTAAACTTATCTTGATAGGGTGTCTTTGATACATAAAAAATGTGTTTATATCCAGCTTGGTTTAACCGACTTACTTGGTCTACAACTATACTAGAGGCAAATCTTTTGTTACTAAATTCTGATTTACAAAAAGAGGCAAATGATTTGAATTCAAATGATGTATTTTCCCTAATTATTGTGTAGACTCTGCCAAATACAATTGATTTTTTTTCATCTCCTTGATGTTCAGCATCGCACTCGTGACTCGATACAACAATAATTCCTACCTTATCAATTTTAGACTCTTTGAGAAAATCTATTTCTTTCTCTAATTGAATTCGACTAGGAAGTTTTGAATATAGAGAAAATAAAGCATTATTTTTTTTGTACTGTTTTTGATTTGCTGACAATTTACTACTTATATCAAGACCTTGCGTGCTGCATAAAATTGATTCTTCTATATCCAAAACTAATTCTAAATCTTTACATAGAGTAGCAATAAAAGTATCGAAGGAAGTAGAATTATCTAGACTCGAACTTTGACTTCTGAATAAAGAAATAAAAGTTTTGATTCTCTCCTTTGGATTACCTTTTGTAATTGAAAGTCTTTCAAATAAAACCAAAATCCCAAGGATAACAATAATGCTGTAAACTATCTGATAATAAAAACTTTCCCTAGTTCTATTTTCAATATTTTCCACTTCCGATTCTAAATTAGTAAATTGTCGCGAACTGTCATAAGTAACAACTATAGATTGAGGATAGTTTGTCAGAGTTTTTCTTGCTTGTATCTTTTTAATATCGAATTTTTTTTCGCCCGATATAATTTTTTCACCCTCTTCCTTTGTCAAACCAGGCAGGATTTTTTGTAGTTGTTCTAGCTGTAATTTTTCAATAGGAGTCCAACCTTTACTTACCCATAATTTTAATAATTCTGTTCGCTCAACAAACATTACAAGTAAGTGTCGATACTCCCCATCATTAACTAAAGTAAATTTTCCTGTTTCTGCTTCACCTTCTAGTTTGTACCTAATATCATCAATTTCTACTTTTACTTGAATATCATACAAATTATTTTCGTCTCTATCTCTGACAAATTTAAGAAACTGCAATGCAGATTTAAAACTAATACCTTCGTTGTTTTGAGATAGTTCATCTGTTAAAAAAGATTCATTGTCTAAAATTTCCTCTAGCTCAGAAGGATGTTTTAACAACCCCTTTCTCAGACTTAAATATCCATTAATTGGAATAGTCTCCCAAGCTGCATTTTTTTGAGAACATATATCTTTAATATAGCTAACAATTTGACTTAATTTTATTTGTGCCTGTGATTTATTTTCAAGATAATTAGAAAAGTCAGTCAAAAATTTTATTTGTTCTGCTTCTGTAGTGCTTGTTGATAACCTCTGAAAAATACGCTTTACTACTTCATCTTGAGATTGTTGAGAATTATCAAACTCATAAAATACAAAGCAGTATAGAAATATAATTTTTACCAACTTTCCATAAAAACCTGCTTTTCTCTTACTATCATTTCCACGCTTTTTAATCTCTGACTTATAACCCTCTTCACTCTCAGGATTCAATAATTTACAATTATGCTCAAATACACTTTTACTATTTGTACTATTTACTCTACCATTCAATTTAAAATCTATAGCATAAGTAAATTCATGCCACTCTTTAGTTTGATCTAATCCTTCTCCCTGACGAGTTTCAATTTTGACTTTTACAGGTAATAAATCCCATTTATCCCCTCTGCCAAATAAATCTTGCAACTTATAATCATTGCCAAATAAACTAACAGTATGTATATCCCTACTTAAAAAGTTGTCAAATTTTGTCAGACGATTCAAAAAATCTACTAAAAGTTCATATCCTTCTTCTTTTTTCTTGGCATTAGGTATTTTTTCTACAAAAATTTGCAGAAATTCCAGAGAAATATCTGCCCTAATTTTTCCTGTGATTTCTTCCTGAATTAATTTCTTCAAATTATTAATTCTAGAGTCGCCATCTCTAGAAATATCATCATACAAATCATTTAATCTATCAATTTCATCCTCATCACAACTACTGTAAAATCCGTTTTCTCTATTTACTTCATTATTAATTGCTTCTAACAAATGTTGGTCAAACTCTGTAGGAATTTTTATCCTAATCTTCCCTCGGAAATGTTTCTGAGCTGACTCATTAGCTTTAACATTATTTGTGTTAATTTTTTGTAATTTTAATTGTCTCTTTTCCTCAATTGAAAACTTAAAAAAACCATCTTGTTTAACAAATTCTTCTAAACTGCTGAGAAAATGTGCTTGCCATTTCTGAATAGATTCAGGATGATCTTGCTTAATATCTAATATTTCATCTAACTGTAATTTTAATTCTTTTTGAATTTTCCGAATATTTTCTCTAAATAATGATTCATCGGCAAAATTGACAGATGCAAATTTTGTAGACCCTCTCAAAGGTGGTGGAAATTCATCTGTTTTTTGCTTATATAGTTCAATAACATAACCAGTTATACGCTCTGCTAGTAAAATTAGTCTGCTATCTTTATCTAACAAAAATGCCGATTCTTTTTTCTTCTTTTTATTGCCTTCAAGAATCTGTAATATTCCTTTCAATATTGGTAAATAGTTTACTTGAGACAGATTATCATCCCTTTCTTCTACTTTTGATGTCATTATTTTTTCTCTTTATACTTACATTTATATCACAATATCATAATTCACATAATTGTTGAAAATAGGATGAGTAATAATCAAGTTAAACATACGAGGTAAGCAGTCAGCTATTAGCTAGCCTCCTGGGTCGGAACTAGGTTTTTATGTCGCGTAGCGTTTCATGTCGGCGACAGCCGAAAACAGCTTCATTACCTTTAGTTGACAACTCAAGCGAGTCATTTTTGTGTTTTAATTCTCTGTTTGAAAATGTAGTATAAGTTAAGGGAATGCTTACTTCATTCATTAAAAATCTGAGACCTGAATGCTTACTATAGGAGTATTTTATACTAATTATAAAAAACTTTGCTATACTTATATTTTCTATTTATAAATAATATTTTTTGACGTGATTTTATTGTTAACTAACCTCTATAATTTCTCTAGTTATTTTTACCAAAAAACTAAGATTTAAAGCCTCTCATTTGAAGAATAAAAGGAGAAAAAAAGAAAAAAAATCCTTTTAACCAATCCTCTTCTTTTTAATAATTAACAATTAATAATTAACAATTAATAATTATTGAACACCTTCTAAGGGTAGCATGACTTTTGATAAATGGTATTATACCAAGGCTAATTTCAGTTATCAGTTATCAGTAACTCTGCAGAAAAGAGGTATTTGTACTAAACATTTATCGCAACTAACTTCACAATATTTTGTTAGAAAAAAATAAATTTAAAATATTGCGATAAATTCAATATTTTATGGAAAAAAAGTAGGCAAAAATTTTCACTATAATCCCTTTCTTAATTACATATTTTATTTATTTCTCATCCAGAGAGCGATCGCTCCTAAAAATAACAACCCCATTAAACCCGCTAAAGGATTTCCATCTATTCCAACTAACCACTCTCCAACATCATCGGCATATTTCACTAAACCACCAACATTAATAATGTAATATCCCCACACTAAACCAGCATGAATACCCATCGGTAAACCCAATAATTCTTGTTTTTTATCAGTAAATTTATTTAACTGTTTCCCACTACTACGTTTTGCCCAAACAAATATTAAACCCAACAAAACTAAACCTGGAAATTGCAACCAAGTTCGTAAAATTTCTTCTATAGGTTTAATAAAATGTAGCACTGCATAAACAATACTACTCACCCATGAAACTACTTTTACTTGATAATTTCTCTCCAATTCATCTAATAGCCAACCCCGAAATAATAACTCTTCAGCAAAACCAATACCCACAGATACTAATAAACCTTCAAAAATAAATTGCAGTAACTTTTCCGAGGGAGAGTGCCATACTACCAACCCCAAAAATATCTCTAATATAAACAGACTAAATAGACTAAATAAACCTATTCCTAAACCTTGGAAAAATTGCTGAAAATTACGCCTATTTATTACTAAACCGTAGCGACGTAGTAAGTGGGGTTGCTGATAAACCTTCTTTCCCCAAAACCGAACCAAAATAATAAACTCAATGTAGAGTAGAGCGATCGCGAAGATACTTTCTAGATTAACATTTTCCACCAAAAAATATATTGGTGCTGCCAAAGGTATCCAGACCAAAAGTAATGTTAAAATAAAAATTCCGATTCTTGCAGGAGCGGAAAACTTTGCTATTTTGCCGAATGTTAAATTAGGCATCAGAACTTGCCGTTAGTAAGTAAAACTATTAGATATCTCCAATAAGACCTTACCCTTAAGGGCGGGGTTTAAATAAAATTAATGACCGAAAAATTACCGAAAAATCAAGGTATAAAGCCTCTCCTTTTAAGAAGAAAAAATTCTTTTAGTCAATCCTCTTCTTTATAGGAAGAGGTAATTATTAATTATTAATTATTAATTGTTGAATAGGATATTTCCTCATATTCAATTCCGTTCAGGTTTTTCTTGAGGTAATTATCAATTATCAATTATCAATTATTCATTAATTTCCTATTCCCTTACAAAAATAAGAAACCGAGTTCCTCAGTAGAGAAACCCGGTTTCTATTCTCAGAAATTAAATCACTCATCAGGTTCTATGGTACTGGTTAGTCCATGATTTTTCAAATTTTCGCAGTAGAACTCAGCAGGTTCTAAAGCACAGACAATTACCAATCCAATACCATTAGAGTGAGTTTCCATCATAATACTAACAGCTTGAGGTTGAGTTAAACTTGGAACAGTCTTCATCAATACCTGCACTACATACTCCATACTGTTAAAATCATCGTTATGGAGTAAAACACGATAACGTGGTGCAGTTTTGCGGACTGTGGAAGTGGTAGGTTTTTCTATAGTCTCTACAGACACTATTCTATCCTGCTTACTTAATCAAACTAATACATATTATTATATATATAACATAAAACTTAATATTTTATAGGTGAAATAAAAAATCCGATTTTTTTGTCATCTGACTTTTTTATTGTAACGTTTGACTCCTAATTTTGTTAAACCTACTCAAGACTAATAGACATCTCCAGAAGAGGTAATTAGGGTTTGCGCTCAAAAGTCTTTTTTAACGAGTAGGGGAGCGGAGGAGTAGGTAGGGACGTTGCACGCAACTTCCCTACAGGAGTAATTTTTTGGCTCAACTATGCGCCTAAAATCCTAACTTTTTGATTTTTCAGGAACCGTGCATAAAAAGCTGAAACAGGCGTACTTTTTCCCGACCTAAAAAGGTTAAAGTCTTTATCTGTAAATGCTTTGAGATTTAATGAGCAAAGCAATAATTATTAATTGTTAATTATTAATTATTAAAGCCCTACTCCATCTTTTTCCGAGATATATAATAATTTCCCTGCTAAAATTTATAATTGTAGGAATATGTTAGGAAAAATATCAATCCAGCTTTGCCCATGGTTAATGGCCCAAAAGCCACTCAAATAATTTAAAAGAAAATTATATATGAAACGTAGAACTCAAACCACCAGTCAACCATCCAGATTCAATTATGCTACTCTAGCAATTTTAGGAGGAGTATTTGTTTTGGGTATTGGTATTGGTATTGCCTTTAGCTCCACTGCTAACTTTACCCCACAAAACGTGGCCTCTCGTGAATTTATAGATCGCAGCGTACCTAACCCCGAACTTTGTGTACAGTTTGGAGCTAGTGCAATGGTAATGAATATGCGCGTTTTCTTGACTTTAAACCCTTTTAATGTATACATATCTCAGCCAGGTATAGAACCAGGATGTGTTATCCGTAGAAATAACTGGACGATTCTAGAGCAAAGAAAATTAGTAAACAATGAGCAAGTGCGTGATTGTAAAAACCGGATGAACACCTTTGGATATACAGGAAATATTAACGATGAACCAGAAATTGATTGCGTTTATCAAAACGACAGCGCTCAAAACCTATTCTTGAAAAATCAACTAGGGCCGGGATTTGCTCCACCTGAAAATAACAATTTCTAGTTGATAGAGAATAGGGAATAGGGAATAGGGAACAGGCAAAAAATATTTATTCCCTTTGACTACTTTCGTCCCTATTAATTAGAACTACCCCTAGTACCTATTCCCATTACTTGAAAAAAACACCCACATCTGAATGAGCAACCCCGTTTTTTCAACCCCTAAAAACCGCTAATCTCATAAAATCTGGAGCGGGGTAAATCTTCAACCACACGCACTTCCACAATATGCTCTTCATCTAAAGTAACCGAACGAGGAGAAGCAAGAAGAACAGTACCAGCTCCAACTGCTGCTCCCGCTAAGAAACCAAAACCCGAACCAGTTAGGAGTAATAATGCTAAACCACCACCAGCACTACTACCTGCCAAAACCTTTTCATTAAAATCAGGGTGTCCTCGAAACAATTTTGATTCAGCAGCAAAAGGGATAAAACGACCATCCAAATATATTGCTCTGGCGATAAATTGACTACCATGACTATCAGTGTCAAAACCACCAACTACAGGTGTCTTAGCTGGTACTATAATTCTACCAGATTCATCAGCGATCGCCTCTTCCAGAAGTAAAACTTCCTGTGTCTCAATACCCCGTGGTAGTCTAAATTCTCCAGTAGGGAAAATTAAACCTATTATTTCTCCTTCTTTAACTAAGATAGAAGCATCATCTTCAGATTGTTTTTTTCCCGAAGTTCCAGGTAAAGGTTCTCCAAAAGAAATCACATCTACTGATTCGGTAGTGCTATAGTTGTTGGGTTCTTCTACAGGTTCAGGTTCTGGGGGCGGTGGAACAAAAGTATCTTCAGTTTCTTTAGCTTCAAGTTGTGGCACTTCCCCAATTTCAGATGGTTCAGTAGCTGGTTGTCTATCGCCCAAAGCATCTATTAATGGAGAACTAACACTATCTGGTTTGTCAGTGGGAATAACCAGGAAGGGAATAGAAGGATCTGCCGAAGGTGGAGGGTTTGGTAGAGGAGATTCATCTTTTGGATCTGTTTCTAGAAAACCTACCCTATCTTGTTTTGGTTGAGTAGGAGGTTGATTATCTTCTTCAATAATAGATTCTGAATTTTCTACTTTTGTAGCTTCTGCTTCAACATAATTTTCATCTAAAATCATTTGCTCTTCTGCTGCTTCTGAGATTTCTCCCTCACCCAGAAGTAGACGCAACTGCCAACTATTTTCTTGTGGTTCAACCTGTTCTAATTTTACTTGTTTAGTAGATACAGCTAACTCTGGAGCAAAATCTATAACAACTTTTGCTTGTTGTGGTTGCTCTTGAGAGAGACTAACTCGACGCACCAACCCTGCTGGATATAATTCAGTCACATTTACACTAACTTCAGTATCTGGAATGTAGACAACTAGACGAGCAGGTTTGCTTTCAACAGAATAACTAGGAATTGTACCTTCTGGGAGGGTAAACTGAAGTTGATTATTATCTGGGTTAAAAAACCAATTTGTTAAGAAAGCGGCAAAAACTGGCCGAGGCAAACAGGAATTAATTGCCAGTGTTCCCACTAAACCAATAAGTTTTATAAGTTTTAATGGGGATTTTAATTTTGACAGATTTTTTTGATATTGACTTGCCATAAGCTAACTCCTCACAATACCACAACTCTTTAATTATTAAGCTACAATTTATAATCTATAAAGTTTGTAAAATTGGACTAAAATACAACATTCTCTAAAATAGATTAGACAAGCTTCAGATTAACATAAGAATGGTAAAGGAGGCAAAGTTATGGAAACATCGACAATTTATTTACCACCCAGATTAGAATTAAAAATTAATCTTACCCAGGAACAATTTTGGCAACTTTGTCAAGAAAATAACGATTTAAGATTTGAAAGAACTGCCACAGGAGAATTAATTATTATGCCACCTACAGGGGGAAACACAAGTGAACGTAATGCAGATTTGACTTATCAACTAAAAGCTTGGAGTCGTCAGAATAATTTGGGTAAAGTATTTGATTCTAATGGTTGTTTTCAATTACCAAATGGGTCTGACCGTTCTCCTGATGCTTCTTGGGTAAAACTTGAACTTTGGGATAGTTTAACTGTTGAAGAACAAGATAAGTTTGCACCTTTATGTCCTGATTTTGTGGTGGAATTAATGTCTCCTAGTGATAGTTTGCCAAAAACACGAGAAAAGATGTTGGAATATATAGAAAATGGTGCATTGTTAGGATGGTTAATTAATCGAAAAAAACGAGAAGTAGAAATTTATCGCCCTCAGCAAGAAGTAGAAATATTAGTAAATCCTGATACTGTTTCTGGAGAAAATATTTTACCTGGATTTGTATTAGATTTAGCAACTATTTGGTAATATAGCTATTAGCATTTAGCGATCAGCTTTTAGCTGTTTGATAAATGCAAAAATCGGGTTTATTGAGGAAATTTTATGATTAAAAAAACAAGAGCAATAAACTTTGGTTTTTAGACAGAAACCGGGTTGATCAAGGAACCTTTGTGATTTAAAAAAGCAAGAGCAATAAACTTTGGTTTTTAGACAGAAACTCGGTTGATCAAGGAAACTTTGTGATTTAAAAAAGCAAGAGTAATAAACCCGGTTTCTCGTAGACTTCTATTGTTCAAAACAATGATTTACCGTATAAACCGGGTTTCTTTGCGTAAGATCAAATCCGGATAATTACTATAGCGCTACGCGCTAGGGAACAGGGAACAGGGAACAGGGAACAGGGAACAGGGAACAGGGAACAGGGAA
>NZ_JBNHEQ010000160.1:0-3381 GCF_050016015.1 Dapis hubbardiae BLCC-M172 | reverse complement strand
GATGCTACTATTAACAACCAAGCCGGACGCGATATTAATACTGGAGACCAAATAGTAATAGGCGATACGACAAGTATTACCAACCAACCAGGTGGAGAATTGAATACTGGCGAAATCATTGAAATTAGCCCACCACCAAGACTAACAGGAAATATTTCGCCACAACCATTACCTCCAACACCAGTAACTCCACCTCCTGCACCTCAAGTGGAACCGCCAGTAACTCCAACTCCTGTAGTTAAATTAGTGGAACCGCCAGTAACTTCAGCTCCTGTAGATAACTTAGTGGAACCGCCAGTAACTCCACCTCCTACATCCCAAGTCCAACCGCCAGTAACTCCACCTCCTACACCTCAAGTCCAACCGCCAGTAACTCCACCTGCCATACCTGAAAATATTCCTCCATCTAACAATTCTGTCACAACCAACACTCTCCAATTAGTGCAAAGTGACAGTACGATAACTACTGCAAATAATCCTAATCTCTCCAACCAACAGAGCGACGATCAGCAAGGCAACCTGAACACAAATACTGCTAACGCCTTACGAAACATCAATACTATCAATAGTACGCCCCTAACTGTAACGGCAAATTCCCAAACATTGACAAGGATAGAACAAAATCGCAACAATGAATTTGCCGACTACTTTGGAAAAGAACTATCAAGTCAAATCACATCTACAGAAAATATTCGAGAAGTTCTCACGGATATCGCCCGTCAAACAGGCAAAAATTCAGCCATTATCTATGTCACTGCTTACCCAGAAGAACTGCAACTCATATTATATACGCCAGGTAGCGACCCTATCCTCAAAACTATTCCTGATGCTAACCGTAAACAGCTAATGAAAGCTGTATTAAAGTTACGCGCACACATTACAAATCCCGCTCGTCGTTATACTGATAGTTATCTGCCTCCAGCACAACAATTATATAATTGGTTAATTGCACCTATCTCAGCAGAATTAGAAGATGCTCACATTGATACTTTATTATTTAGTATGGATCAAGGTTTACGAAGTTTACCTATTGCTGCATTACACGACGGAAAACAATTTTTAATTGAAAATTATAGCCTCAGTTTAATTCCTAGTGTGAGTTTAATGGATACTAATTATCGCCCTCTTCAAGATACTAAAGTATTAGCAATGGGAGCCAGTAAATTTACATCTGAAAGTCCTTTACCAGCAGTACCTGTGGAGTTAGAAACTATTTCTCAAGAGTTATGGCAAGGTAGTAAATTTATTAATGAAGAATTTACTCGTAATAATTTGTTGAATGAACGAAAAAATTATCCTTATCCTATTATTCACTTAGCCACTCATGCAGAATTTTTACCAGGTCTCCCCAGCACTTCCTATATTCAGTTATGGGGTGATGACAAAATAAGACTAGACCAAATTCGGGAGTTAGGTTGGAGTCAACCCCCGGTTGATTTGTTGGTATTATCTGCTTGTAAGACTGCTATGGGAGACAAAAACGCCGAATTGGGTTTTGCCGGGTTAGCAGTAGCAGCAGGAGTGAAATCAGCTTTAGCAAGTATTTGGTATGTGAGTGATGAAGGAACATTGGGGTTGATGACAGAATTTTATACTCACCTAAATAATACCAAGATTAAGGCGGAGGCGTTAAGACAGGCGCAATTAGCAATGTTGCGAGGAGAGGTCGTTATTGCAGGTGGTGAGTTAAGGGGAAGTGGAACCCGTGGTGCGGTGGTGTTACCATCGGCGTTAGGAGATGTTGAGAATAATAATTTATCTCATCCTTATTATTGGGCGGGGTTTACTATGATTGGTAGTCCTTGGTAATTAATAATGGATAATTGATAATTAATAATGGATAATTGATAATGAAAAACTCAGAACAAACATCCTGGAATACAGTCAAAGAAACGTTCAAAAAAATCTGGGGATACGATGATTTTCGACCCCCACAAGGAGAAATAATTAACTGCTTATTAACAGGAAAAGATGCCCTAATAATAATGCCAACCGGAGGCGGAAAATCAATATGTTTTCAACTTCCCGCCCTCCTAAAAACTGGCTTAACATTAGTCATTTCTCCCCTAGTTGCCCTAATGGAAAACCAAGTACAAGAATTAAGCGATCGCTCCCTACCTGCCGCCCTACTCCACAGTCAACTTACCCCACAAAAAAAACGACAAACATTCCAAAAATTAGAACAAAATAAACTCAGACTACTCTACCTTTCCCCAGAAACATTATTCAACCAAAAAATATGGAATTTACTATCTCAACCCCAGACAAAAATCAACGGTTTAATATTAGATGAAGCTCACTGCTTAGTACAATGGGGAGAAACATTTCGCCCTGCTTATAGACGTTTAGGAGCAGTCAGACCAGCACTAATAAAATCTAAACCACCAGGAACAAACATTGCCATTGCAGCCTTCACCGCTACAGCCGATCCTCAAGCGCAAAAAATTATTAAAACTACCCTAAAACTACAAAATCCAACACAATTTTTACTCAGCCCCTATCGAAATAATTTACATCTAAAAATTCAACATATTTGTACTCCCAGAAGTCGCCGTCAAGAATTATTTAAGTTTATCAAAGCCAGAGAAAAACAAGCAGGTTTAGTTTATGTCAGAACCAGAAAAGACAGTGAAAAATTAGCAGAAATATTACGAGAAAAAAATTATCAAACTACAGCTTATCATGCAGGTTTAAGTGCAGAAGAAAGAAGACATATTGAGAAAGTTTGGATAGGTGGAGAAATAAATTTTGTAGTCTGTACTTCTGCCTTTGGAATGGGAATAAATAAACCAGATGTGCGATGGGTAATACATTTTCAAGCACCATCACTTTTATCAGAATATATTCAAGAAGTTGGCAGGGGAGGTAGAGACGGAAAACCAGCAGAAGCTTTAACTTTAATTAGCGAACCGACTGGTTGGTTAGACCCGGAAGATAAACAAAGACAAAAGTTTTTAATGGATAAATTAAGGTCGCAATATCAAGCAGCAGAAAAATTAATTAAACAACTGCCAACTACGGGAAATATTGATAGTTTGATAGATGAATTTCCTGATGGAGGGATAGCTTTATCTATTCTGCATTCTGGTGGAAAATTGAGATGGCGTGACCCGTTTAATTATATTATTAATAAGTCTAGTAGTGGTAAAAAAGTATCTTTAAATTACAGTTCAGGTGTTGAGGAAATGAATAAATATTTTTCTACTAGAAAATGTCGATGGCAATTTTTATTAGAAGCATTTGGTTTTTCCCAAGAAGCTGAAAATATGCGTTGTGGTCATTGTGACAATTGTATTAGGGAAGGAAGAATTCATTAATAGATAATGGATAATTGATAATTGATAATTGATAATGGATAATTGATAATTGATAATTGATAAT
>NZ_JBNHEQ010000159.1:2599-13491 GCF_050016015.1 Dapis hubbardiae BLCC-M172 | reverse complement strand
ATCAATTATCAATTATCAATTATCAATTATCAATTATCAATTATCAATTAATGAACTGTTCCCAGTTATAGCGGTTTTCACTTCATGACTTGCATTACTTCTTACTTCTCTCCTAGATAATATGAGCCTTCTTCCTTTAAACCCAAATCTCTGTACTCTAAAAAACATGAAAACTGCTATAAGTGTTCCCTGTTCTCTACTATAAACAAAAAATCTATATCTTTTTCACGCCTAGGTCTAATAGAAATTACATAAGATATAGTCGGACATTTTGTCCCTCAATTTTTCCGCCCTTGTCTGGTCAAAATCCTCACATTCTAAGCTTAGGGGAGCAAAAACATTGCACTTTTAGAGAACACGCCAAGGCTAAATTCTTTATATATCAATGCTTTTAGATTTAATCAGCAAGCTATAATTAGTCAATTATTTTGATGAATTTGAAACTTTAATAAGTTAAAATTTTGAGAAATATGAAAGATTAAAAAAGTTAAATAGGCTTTCATACTATCAAGCACTAATCCACTTTTTGAAGTAATAAGGTTGAAGGAGTGCAAATTTTTCCCTGTTTCTTTTCCTGACACTTAGTAATTTTGCAGCCAACCATAAATAAACATTATGAGTAGAATAAAACTACTTATTTCTCAAGATTAAATCAAGAAAGTAAGCAGCTTTCTTCCTAACTTCTTTGTATAGTTTGCCGAGCATATTAAATTGCGATTAATAAGCGGTTATTTATCTTAATTAAATCAGGACTGTTTTTCCAATTCTGATTTCATTCTTTCTAAGGTTATATGCATTTGATCGAACATTTGTTGAGGAGTAATACCGAATTGATTTAACTGAGTCTTGAGTTGTTCCATAGTCATTTGAGCCATGAAATCTTCCGATAATTCAAATCGTTTCATAAAAATACGGTATCTATCCATCATAGCTTCCATTTGATCGATATACATCTTTTTACCTTCTCGGTCAAATTTGCCGTAATCACTTCCTAGGTTAATTAAGGATTGATAATCTTCAAATAATTTTTTGGCTTCTTGTTGAACTACTTCTGAATCAAAGAATCCCATAGCTTTCCTTTTTTAAAACTCTAATATTATATTAACTAAATTTTTACAGACTGGAAGCCTATAAAACGACAATTTATGATATCAATCTGATATCTATTAATTGGGCAGTACCATTACTTACTTAAGTATAACATTAATTGCGTCCTATATATTTGAGCAAGAATAGTGTGGAAATACCTATATCTTAGTTCGTCAAACCAGAAATTTTATTTATAGTAATCTAAGTATTTCCCAGAAAATGCTTATATAGTAATTATCAGGAGAGGCAATAAAGTCGGATTGATTAATTATCAATTATCAAATATCCATTGGTAATTATCAGGCTGCATATTAGATAACTCACTTTTTTTGTTTCCCTTATTTGAGATAGTGACTAGATTCTTAACTTATCAGAATAATTTATTAGTTGCTTATCTTTCTAATAATAAAGTTACCGGACCATCATTCTCAATTTCAACTTGCATCATTGCTCCAAAAATACCAGTTTCTACTTTTAAACCACTCAATTTTAATTGCTCTACAAATAACTGATAAAGTTGTTTAGCAAATTCAGGAGATGCGGAATTATCAAAAGATGGGCGACGACCTTTACGACAGTCTCCATAGAGAGTAAATTGACTAACTATTAATAATTCACCATTTATATCTTTGACAGATTTTTCCCAACGGTTATTATCACTATTTGGGTCAGGAAATAAACGCATATCTAAACATTTACGCACCATCCAATTTATTTCATTTTCTGTATCAGTCGTGGCAATACCAACAAGCAAATTTAATCCTTTGCCAATTTTGCCGACAATTTCTCCATTTACTTTTACCTGAGAAAAATTAACCCTTTGGATAACAACTCGCATTTCAGTTATAGCGCTAGGGAATAGGGAATAGGGAATAGGGAATAGGGAATAGGGAATAGTAAACTGTCAAAGGGTTTTTCTTACAGAAAAGCTCCGCTAACAGCATTTAGAAATCTCCTAATCTTTACTTCGACTACTATATCAGTTTTTAGGGTTCAGAACTCAGCTTTCAAAGATTTGAAAGTTGAGTTCTGAGTGCCATATCAATTATTAATTATTAATTACTAACACAGTCTTCTAATTGCGCTCGCAACTTTTCATGTTCTAAGTTTTGACCAATCAAAACCAACTGATTTTTATGATTCTCTTTCCACTGATCATCATCAACAATACTAAACCGCTTACCACTTAAATGAAATATATGTCGTAAAGAGCTTTCTTGAAACCATAAAATACCCTTAGCTCGGAAGACATTTGCAGGTAATTGATTATCCAAAAAATATTGGAATTTCTTAAGAGAAAAAGGCTTATTACTTTGAAAAGAAATAGAAGTAAATCCATCATTTTCTAAGTGGTCAGAATGATGGTGATGATGCTCATGGTTATGGTCGTGATGGTGATGATGGTCATGGTCATGGTCATGGTCATGATGGTGATGATGTTCATGGTCATGTTCATGGTCATGATGGTGATGATGTTCATGGTCATGGTCATGGTCATGGCCATGGTCATGGTCATGGTTATGAGCTTCTATTTCGTCAAAATACTTATCCGACTCAAACAAACCCACACTCAGAATTAACGGTAAAGCTACTTGCGATTCCCTAGTTCTCATAATTCTCGCATCTTTTTTAACATCCCTAATTTTCACTTCCAATGAATCTAAATCTGCTTCATTAACCAAGTCAGTTTTATTTAATAAAATAATATCACTATAGACAATTTGACTATGTGCTGCTTGACTATTAAACAAATCAAGACTATAGTTAGCAGCATCTACCAAAGTAATAATTGAATCTAGGCGAGTCATATCTCGTAACTCAGTTCCTAAAAAAGTTAAAGCTACTGGCAATGGGTCAGCTAAACCAGTAGTTTCTACCACCATATAATCAATTTTGTCTTGTCTTTCTAAAATTTGATAAACTGCATTTTTCAAATCATCGTTAATAGTACAGCAAACACAACCATTAGTAAGTTCCACCATTGTGTCATCTGCATCAGTAGAAACAATTAATTCATTATCAATTCCAATTTCTCCAAATTCATTTACCAAAACAGCAGTTTTTACACCCTGTTGATTTTGCAATATATGGTTAAGTAAAGTAGTTTTTCCACTCCCCAGAAAACCTGTAATTATTGTTACTGGTAAACCATATTTTGGCATATCCATATTTGAGGTATCTAATTGAGTAGTTGTTGATTGCATAGTCTTTCTCTAAAATTACGTTGATTTTGATTTTTGATTGGTGTTAATGACAAAAAAAGTAGTCTTTTCAGTTATCAGTTATCAGTACCTCCCTTTGAATTAGGAAGCTTGAAATACTGAGCTTTATTTTTTTCATCCCCTATCCAAAGGGAAGCTTTAAACCTTATTTTTTAGTCATATTACCTTTCAATTCAAATTGAAGTTGCCCTATAGAAATAGCAATAGATAAATAGGGGTATTTATTTGTTTTCTAGCTAGGCTAGTATGATTATTATAGTAGTAACTTTAATACTTCCAAAGGAAGAAAAACCTAAATTATAGTGCTTTTCAGATTGATGACCTGATGTTACAATCAAAACCTTGTAGGGAGGTTCTATGAAACGTCCCTACTGTTGTCTACCGATCAAAAAAGGCTGTAAGTAATAAGTTAACTTCCCTGGCGGGAAGTCCCACGCTCTCCCGCAGGGGAACGTCATAAAGGAAAGCCAGGGCCAAGATTCGGATACCTCCATAAGCTAAACGTTCATAAGCCCTTGACAAGCTAGGTACATTTTGTTATTGTAAGCGTCATCACAGGGGGAGGACATCACCTCTATTAAAACAGTGGTCAGTTTTTGCTGACTGAAGAATCCCGGGTTCGTCATCGTCATCGTCATCGTCATCGTTATGTTGCGTAAGCGCAACGTCGGGAGTATGTCAAGTAAGACCAATGTTTTTTATAGGGCTACGCAAAATAGGAATAGGCAATAGTAGACTTTCAAAGGTTTTCAGGATTTATAAATTCAAAGACCTTAATGCGTAAGCCTATAAAATTCTAGGGATTAAGCACGATTACTTCCCTACTCCCCCAGGACTAATTCTTTGTCGTCAGAGAATATTTACAACCCTATAGTTTGTTAAGATTCTGTGCTTCCCACACTTCCCCCACTCCCCACACTCCCCCACTCCCCTACTCCCTACTAAAGAATTATTGGCTCAAAGATTGGTCTACTAAGTTTCAAAGATGGTATAAGTAAATTCAATAATTTATCTACCACCTGCTTCCAAGTAAAATTTTGGACTACCCATTGAGGGCCTGCTTGACGGGCCTGTTCCCTAAATAAATTTTTTTCAATTATTGTTTGCATTAACTCAATTAGATGGTCTTGTTCTGGCAGAACAAACCAAAGATTTTCCCCATCTTTAGTATGATTACTCTGGAGCTTACTATCAATTGCTAAGGCAAAGTCGGGGTGAGTAAAATCATCGGTGGGGCCACCTCTTGTACATATTACTGGTAAACCGCAGGCCGCTGCTTCCAAGACTGGCAAATTAAATCCTTCCGCTAAATAAGGAGATACATAAGCATCGGCAATTTGATAAAGTTGGGCTAGCTCCAGAAACGAAAGAGTTTGACCAAAATAAATAATCCTAGATTGTATTCTTTCCATCTCTGCATCAGTAAGTGCAACTTGCCCAGCTTTAGCAATAGAATCTTTAGAAGGAAAAATAGCATCCCTACCTTTGAGGATAAGTTTAGTATCTGGATAACGCTCAACAATAGTAGCAAATGCTTTGAGTAAACGCCCCACACCTTGACTACTATTGCACATCAACCCAACGTTGAGAAAAACAAAACAGTTATCAATGCCCAATTTTTGGCGCAGGGTATTTCTCTCATCTATTGGTAAAGGATGATAAATATTGGGGTTGACACCGTGAGGCACAACCGCGACCCGACTTTCCTCAGCACCACTGCGAATAAGCCCTTCTTTTGACCAGTGGGAGGGAGTAATAATAATCGTATCTGATTGAGAATGAGCTTCTGCAAAGGAGTTTACACCCATTCCTTTGATAATAGATTTGGTGACGATGCCCCACTCAGTGGAACCAAAAGTTGCCGTGCGCTTGGTTTTTGAGGATTTGAGATTAAAGGGAGCATACATCCGCAATGTGGCATCTGCTGGTTGTTGTGGTGCTGGGTTGGGAATGTTGCGTAATGCTATTTCTGCATTTTGGGGCAATAAACCTGTGACAGGTTGCCAACTTTTGCTAATGTAAGGCATATCCTGGTGGTAAATTTGCAGTTGGGGTCGCTTGAGCATTTCTAGTAGTTGGAATTGATTGACGATCGCGTAGGAGTGGGGTAAAAAACGCCAACCTTCAATAATTATATGCAATGGGTTATGACTCCTAAATCTTTCGGTGTTTTGGTAATTAGCTAAGAAAAATCATGGTACAAACAGAGCTAAAGTAAGTAATATTATGTTCGGTAGCATCCGTATTATATATTAGACATCTCCAGAAAAAAGGGAATAGGGAACAGGAAGAAAGAATAGATAATTTTTGGATGATAATTGATTTGATTTTTAATTTTTGGATCTATTAGACATCTCCGAACAAGATTCTAGACTTTTTGCGCATAATAGGAAACAGGGAAATATTATTACGGCAAAGGTACGAAAAATGATTTTTTTTGAGTTACTTCTAGTTCTCCTGTTTCTATTAAAAAAAGAGCAAGTTTATTTTCTGAAGATATCTATTGTCAGATATAAAGAAGGAAGAATAAACAAGGTTTGAAACAAGGAAAAGCTTAAGTGTTAGTAGATATTTCCCAACAGTTTATAGGCTTCGATACCAGAGGACATGATTTAACGAAATTAGAAGTCAGAACTCAGAAGTTGTTTTTTTCATGGGGATAGGTGAGCAACCCTCCAAAAATATTTCACTTTAAAAGGCGAGTTTTTACAGCCAATTATTTTGATAAATTTTACTATACTTTTAGCTGTGCTACCTTCTTTTAAAAGTTAGTTAACTTCATTTATAACCAAACAATAAGATATTAAGCCTCTTCTTTTAAGGGGATGAAAAAAACAAACTTAAGTCTTTCAAGTCTTTGGCTTTCCTAGGTCATGCTGCACAAACAGGTAGAGGTACTGATAAATGTTAACTGATAACTGATAACTGAAATGACCAGCTTAGTAATAGCTGAAATTGTTGATATTTTTATTCTTTGGTCTTCCCACTCAATACAAGAGGTAATAAAATCGTAATTACACTGTAGACAATTTTGATCGCTATTAGTTTCAGAAGAATGTTAATATAATTAATAATCATGCAATAAAAATTCTATTTTATTTGTCATTTTTTTTCTGGGTGCAGGTGCTAGATTTAGATAGTGTACTTTATTGCTTAACTTTATCATAAGTTATCTCCAACCTGCTGTTAATTTAGGTTGGTTATGCTTCAAGTAAATCTAGATATATTTATGAGAAGTCATTTAGGATTATTAGAATAAGTTATCAATTTTAGTTAATCAAGAACTGTAGAGGAGTTTCCATGAATCAGAAAAAAGAATACACAATTATGATTGTGGACGATCAAGAAATGAATCTTAAACTGATGTCGAATTTATTAACAATATCTGGCTTTAATGTCATAGTAGCAGAGGATGGAGAAATGGCGTTTGAAAAGCTAAAAGATGGATTACCAGATTTGATTTTATTAGATGTACTCATGCCAGGAGTTAATGGTTTTGAAACTTGTCGCCGTTTGCAATCTTCAGAAAATACTAAAAATATTCCAGTTATTTTTATGACTTCTATTTCTGAATCTAAGGAAAAAATCAGAGGTCTAAAATTGGGGGCAGTAGACTATATTGTTAAACCTTTTAAGGCGGAAGAACTTTTAGCGAGAATTAATATACATATACGTCTACAAGAGGAGATTAAAGAACGGACTAAAGCAGAAGTTGAATTGCAAAAAGCCAAAGTTGAATTAGAAGAAAGGGTAAAGGAAAGAACTGCCGAACTTTCTCAATCTTTAGCTAATTTACAAGAGACTCAAATTCAACTGATTAAAAGTGAACAAATGTCTAGTATTGGTGAATTAATTACTGGTATTGCCCATGAACTTAATAACCCAGTTAGTATAGTTGTGGGAAATATTACTTTAGCTGAAACATATCTCCAAGCAATTATTAATCACATCAAATTATATCAAAAGGAATTTCCTAACCCTGGCTCAATAATTGAAAAAGATGTGGAAAAAATGGATATAGATTTTCTGATTGAAGAACTACCTAAAATGTTATCTTCTATCAAATTAGCTAGCGATAGGATTAGCGAAACTAGTGTATCATTGCGGAGTTTTGGTAGGGCAGATAGTATGTCTAAAGTTCCTTTTGATATTAATGATGCTCTAGATAGTAACCTGAAAATTTTACAGCATAGATTGAAAGCTAATCATCAGCGTCCAGAGATTGAAATTGTTAAAAATTATGGCGATTTACCTAAGATTAATTGTTATCCTCATGCTTTAAATCAAGTATTTATTAATTTGTTAGTAAATGCTATTAACTCTTTGGAAGAATATAATAATAAAAAAAATCTAACTTATCACGAAATTTTGCAAAATCCTAATTGCATTACTATTACTACTTCAGTTATTGAATCCTCTGAAGTAGTAATAGTAATAGCTGATAATGGACTGGGAATGCTCGCACATCTAAAAGACAAACTTTTTGAAGTTGTTGAAGGTGCAAAAACTGGTAATAAAATAAATAGGTTAGACTTGTCTCTGAATCATTTAATTATAGTAGAAAGGCATAGGGGAAAGTTAGAATGCAATTCTCTAACTCAACAAGGAAAAGAATTTGTAATTAAATTGCCAATTTAAGCTAGAAAAAAATCATAAATAATTTCATATCTCTAAATCTAATATGTAAAAATTTATTAAGGGAAATTAAAATTTTCTTAAATTATATAACTAAAAATCTACGATCGAGGAAAATGGAAGTAGATAATTTTTCTATATTATTCTGGATAATAGTCTGGATTTTAGAGATGAATTTACCAACTAATATAGCACTACGCATTAAGGCTTTTGACATTTATAAATCCTGTTTGCGCAGCATTCCGTAGGAAAACCCTTTATTAGTCTACTATTCCCTATTCCCTAGCGCGTAGCGCTATACCATAAATATTTCACAAAGAGTGTGATATATATCAAGTGAAATAATTACTTGAAATTGATTTAATACCAAATTAAAAAAATAATGATACATCAATATAGCTATAGGAGTGAGTGGCCACTTGCCACTAAACTTAATACTCTAGTATCAATGAATGAAATTGCTGTGAAATTTTACTTTTAATAACTGATAACTGAAATGACTGTCTTAAGTACATCTTAAATTCTGATACCAATTCACTTTAAAGATGTCACAAATAGTTTCAAACTTTAAGGTGTGAAATAATTTCCTGAAGTTGCTGTAGTGTCAAAGTTCTGAGTCTATAAAATCTAACTTTTGACTTTTGACTGTTTTGAGTGCGTCTTACATTCTGTTCGGGAAGCGTTTCCGCAGGAAATGGGGACTTCAGAATTATGCACTCGATGCATGACTTCCGTAAAACGGTATCAGGTTACTTCAGAATTGCGCACTTGGTTTTGAGTATCGTTATAACAATATAATATTATGCAAAATTCTTCTCTTGAAACCTTGGGTGTACCCCCTAATGCGTGGGCAGTTGATGAGACAAATGTAGATATTACTCGTCCACCTCTTCCCCCCAAACCTATTGTTGTCAAAACTGAAACCAAAACCATTAACTTAGATTTAGCTAAAACAGTAATTCTAGTGATAGATATGCAAAATGACTTCTGTCATCCCGATGGTTGGTTAGCTCACATTGGCGTAGATGTGACACCTGCAAGATATCCTATTCAACCACTTATAAATCTTTTACCAAAATTGCGATCGCAAAACGTTCCGATCATTTGGTTAAATTGGGGAAACCGCCCCGACTTACTTAATATCAGCGCTGGGTTACGCCATGTCTATAACCCCACAGGGAAAGGTATAGGTTTAGGCGATCCACTGCCAAAAAATAATGCTCCTGTACTTATAGAAGGAAGTTGGGCAGCAGCAGTTGTGGATGAGTTGGAGCAAAAACCAGCAGATATTCGCGTAAGTAAATATAGAATGAGTGGGTTTTGGGATACCCCCCTTGACAGCATTTTGCGAAATATTGGCAAAACAACTCTCTTGTTTGCTGGAGTGAATGCAGACCAGTGTGTAATGGCAACATTACAAGATGCAAATTTTCTTGGTTATGACTGCATTTTAGTTTCCGACTGTAGTGCAACTACTTCTCCTGAATATTGTTGGCAAGCTACTCTTTATAATGTGAAACAGTGTTTTGGGTTTGTCACAAATTCTTGGGCAATTTTAGAAGCTATAGCGCAAGTTAAAACTCAGTAGGGGCGAATGGTCATTCGTCCGTATAAGTTAAAAGTAATCTATGACTGAGCTTTTCCTAGGTCAATGCTCCGCAAACATAATTTACTAATGTCCGCGCCCTATATGGGTAGTGCTATAGTAAATCAAAAAAGTTTACCGAATAATTAATAATTATTAATTATGAATTATTAATTAAATACCTTGCTTAAAAGCCTCCGGCATTAGGGGAAAAAAGTGTTAGGATATTTCCTTATATTCAATTCCGTTACGGTTTTAATTGAGGTAATTATCCATTATCCATTGATAAATGTGCTACCCAAAGGTAAAAGTTAAAACCTTCAAAGTGTAGCGAAAATAATGTAAGTCAGGTAGCTTGCATTTCCTGCGGAATGCTACGCAAACAGCTCTTGAAAAAATCAAGCAAATACTTAGTAACTTTTCATTCTCCAAGGAGAATAATTTCTACTTCGGTCTAATAATGAGTTAATAACTCATAGCTGAATGCTGACAAAATAATAAATAATTACCTAAATAAATTAACACCATTACCTATAAAAAAATGATTACTCATTGCATGATTCCGGTGGTAAAATCTCCCAAAGATTGCCAAGCATATCGTATTAGTCCTAATGATAAAAATAAATTAGCAATTATTTTCAGTCCCGCCAATGCAAATGCTTCTTTAACTGTATGTTTAGAAGTTTTTGATGTAGGAGGAAAAACGCCTTTACATCAACATCATTTTGCTGTAGAAATGTTTTTTATTCTCAAAGGAGAAGGAAAAGCAAGCTGTGATGGAAAATCTATGAATATTCGTGCTGGTGATAGTATTCTCATGCCACCAACAGGTAATCATATTATAGAAAATACTGGTTCAACTCGTCTTTATGCGTTATGTATTATGGTGCCAAATGAAGATTTTGCAGAACTAATTCGTAGTGGAATACCAGTAGATTTAGATGAGGAAGATATAGAAGTTTTAACTAGCTCAAATTTTTGGAAATAAGGAAGAATTCATTAATGGATAATGGATAATTGATAATTACCTCTGGTTAAAACCGTTCTTGATTGAAGATCGGGAAATATGATTTCTTTTTTTTTTCTGAAAAGGAGAGGCTTTCAACCAGAATTATTTAATAATTAATAATTCGGTAAGAAGGAATAATTAAAAAAATACTGAAAATTCCATATTTTTTATTTGTTCTGTTTCGGCAAATTTTCAAATAAAATTTGTCTAGTACATCTACTTAATTAGCTAACTAAGGAAGAAGGAATAAGTGAAGAAGGAATAATTAAAAAAATACTGAAAATTCCATGTTTTTTGTTTGTTCTGTTTCGGCAAATTTTCAAATAAAATTTGTCTAGTACATCTACTTAAT
>NZ_JBNHEQ010000159.1:2186-2499 GCF_050016015.1 Dapis hubbardiae BLCC-M172 | reverse complement strand
TAGCTAACTAAGGAAGAAGGAAGAAGTTAAGAAGGAAGAATTAAAAACAACCTGAAAATTACATATTTTTTGTTTGTTCTGTTTCGGCAAATTTTCAAATGAAATTTGTCTAGTATATCTACTTAATTCGCTGGCTAAAGAATAAGGAATAAGTGAAGAAGGAATAATTAAAAAAATCCTGAAAATTCCATATTTTTGTTTGTTCTGTTTCGGCAAATTTTCAAATAAAATTTGTCTAGTATATCTACTTAATTCGCTTAAAGAATAAGGAATAAGTGAAGAAGGAATAATTAAAAAAATCCTGAAAATTCCA
>NZ_JBNHEQ010000159.1:0-2086 GCF_050016015.1 Dapis hubbardiae BLCC-M172 | reverse complement strand
TATTTTTTATTTGTTCTGTTTCGGCAAATTTTAAAATGAAATCTGTCTAGTATATCTACTTAATTAGCTGGCTATTGAAAAGCTTTTTCTTTCCTATCATCCTTTACTTTATTGGTAAGCATTTCCTTTGGAATGCTGCGCAAACAGCTATTACCAATCAGCTCTCAGCTTTTTTGATGAATTAAGTAAGGATTTGTTTAACAACACTTATATTAACTGAGTAGCTTTTATTTATGCTAGAAATTATCTGAAATATATCAATAATAATTTTTGATTTCAAGACGAGACTTAGAAATTATAATCTAGCTGAAAGCTAAAAGCTGACGGCTGAATGCTTACCTTTATTTTTTTATATCCTCTGTTAATTACAAATATTTAAAATGAAAATTTTACCCAAAGAAACTACTTCCATATTCACCAGAGACGGGATACGTTTAGATGCTGATATTTATCGCCCCGATGCAGAAGGTGAATTTCCAGTAATATTAATGCGACAACCATACAGTAGAGCGATCGCTTCAACAGTAGTCTATGCTCATCCAAAATGGTACGCTGCTCATGGTTATATTGTGATTATTCAAGATGTTCGGGGTAGAGGTACATCTGAAGGTAAATTTGAATTATTTGCCCATGAAATTGAAGATGGAATTGATACTATTAATTGGGCAGCAAATTTACCAGGTAGCACTGGGAAAATAGGAATGTATGGATTTTCTTATCAAGGCATGACTCAACTATATGCTGCTAGTGCTAAACTTCCAGCTTTAAAAACAATTTGTCCGGGAATGATTGGTTATGATTTATATACAGACTGGGCTTATGAAGGTGGAGCATTTTGTTTACAAACTAACCTAGCTTGGGCAGTTCAGCTAGCAACAGAAACTGCTCGTTTACAAGGAGATGAAAAATCTTATCAAGAACTTTATCAAGCTTCGAGAAATCTGCCTTTATCTACTACAAATCCGGCTTTACCTAAAGTAATTAATGAGTATGGAAAAGATTCTTTTTACCATGAGTGGATAGACAATTATCAGTCTAGTGAATATTGGCAAAACCTATCACCAAATATGGAAAATGTAGACCTGCCAATGTTACATATCGGCGGTTGGTTTGATACCTATTTACGAGGTACAATTCATTTATATAAAGAAATGGCTGGTCGCAGTAAATTCTTACAAAAATTAATCGTAGGTCCTTGGTCTCATATTCCTTGGGGTAGAAAAGTAGGAGCTGTAAATTATGGTTTAGGAGCTTCCAGTCCTATAGATGATTTACAAATATTATGGTTTAATCAATTTCTCAAAGGAATAAATACAGGAATATTTGAGCAATTTCCTATTTCTTTATTTGAGATGGGAAGTAACGAATGGCGTAATTTTAATTCCTGGCCGAGTAATAATTACAAGTTCTATTATTTGGGTAGTACAGGACTTGCTAATATGAGAGAAGATTCGGGGAGTCTGACGGAAAATTGCCCCGATATTTCTGCTGATGATACATTCGTACATGACCCTTGGCGACCTGTTCCTGCATTGGGTGGTCATGCCACATTTCCGGCGGGTTCTTTTGAACGTTCAGAATTAGATTCTCGCACTGATATTTTGACTTATACTTCTGAATTTTTAACGGAAGATTTACACATAGCAGGAGATATTTTTGTAGATGTATATTGTACGGCAGATACAAGTAGTTTTGACCTTTCTGCTGTATTATCTGAAGTGACAAAAAATGGCAATGTTTACAATTTTACTCAAGGTTATATCAAGGTTGTTGATAATGATTTACCAGTGAAAATATCTTTACAACCAACTTGTATGAGAATTGAGAAAGGTAAGGCTATAAGATTGAGTTTAAGTGCTGCTTGTTTTCCTGCTTATTTAGTTAATCCAGGCATAGATAAATCACCAGGGGAAGTAAGATTAATTGACGCAAAAATTATTACAATAACTGTTAGTTCAGGGAAAAATAATCCTTCTGTAATTTCTTTGTCAAGAAATAAGGAAGAATAAATTTTTAATAATTGATAATTGATAATTGATAATTAATAATGGATAATTGATAATTACCTCTGGTTAAAACCGTTACG
>NZ_JBNHEQ010000158.1:39995-95643 GCF_050016015.1 Dapis hubbardiae BLCC-M172 | reverse complement strand
CTTGGGTTTGGAGACCATCCTTGGGTTTGGAGACCATCCTTGGGTTTGGAGACCAGCCTTGGGTTTGGAGACCAGCCTTGGGTTTGGAGACCAGCCTTGGGTTTGGAGACCATTCTTGGGTTTGGAGACCATCCTTGGGTTTGGAGACCATCCTTGGGTTTGGAGACCAAACCCCTACTATAATTACGGCTTAAAAGAGGAGCATTCCGTCAGGAAATGCTAAAAGCTGATAGCTACTAATTAAGGTGCTAAAGCATGACCCCGGAGCATACTACCAATAGTTTTAGCAGTAATCTTCATTTGAACTAAAGGATTAGCAGGTACGACAGTCTTGTACAAATAACTATCAAAAGTTAATTTCTGTACATCCCGGTCAGCACACATTTCTACAAATGCTTCGCGAGTAGCATCAGAACGATAGAATACTGTCTGTAAAATATCCAAGACTTTGTAAGTCATGCCATACTTTTTATCCCACCGCTTCAGATAAAGTTTCAAATCTGCTTCAGTCGGGATAATAGCACCATTATTAGAAGTCTCGACAATAGTTTCGGCACACATCCGAGCAGACTTAGCTGCAAAATAGATACCTTCACCAGAAGACTTAGTAACAGTACCCGCAGCATCTCCTACTAAAGCAACTCTACCACGAACCCGACGAGGGCGAGGATGTTCGGGAATGGGATGAGCTTCTACCTTGATAATTTCCCCACCTTCAAGACGTTTAGCAGCACGAGCGCGAATACCTGCTTGTAACTGTTTAATTCTGGCCTGGTTAGGTTTCATTGTACCAGTACCCACAGCAACATGGTCATATTTAGGGAATACCCAAGCGTAGAAGTCTGGGGACACATCATCCCCCACATACATTTCTGCTAGGTCTTCATAATATGCCATGAGATGGTCAGGGAGACGAATACGTTCTTGGAAGGCGATCGCGTAATTATAATCTCCAGCATCAATAGCTTTAGCTACACGGGAATTTGCCCCATCTGCTCCAATAACTAAATCTACTTTTAAGGTTTTGGCTGTTCCTTGGACTTCTCCTTCTGAATGGTCAGAGTAATGGATAGTATAGGGGTCTCTATCATTAGTAGGGATATCCAGTTTATAAACTGTACCATTAATTAGGTTAGCTCCTAAAGAAGCTGCGCGGTCTCTCAGGAAGCCATCTAATACTTCCCGACGGCACATACCTATATATTCATGTTCTTTTTCTATATGGATATCTACCTCAACATTGGAGGGAGATATCATTTTCATTTTTCTAACCCGGCGATCGATAATTTCTGATGGTAGGTCAAATTCGCTGACCATACATAGGGGAATAGCTCCACCACAAGGTTTGGCGTTATCTAATTTACGTTCAAATAAATAAGTTTCAATGCCTGCTTTTACTAAAGTCTCGGCAGCAGAGGAACCTGCTGGACCTGAACCAACAACAGCAACCCTTAAAGTCAAAGGTCTTCTCCTTAATCTTTTTTCTATATACAAGTATGGGATGGTATCACGGACTGAGGTTTCGTGGGTGGTTTTGTCGGGGTATGTGAAGAAAATGCAATAGACCTTAATATTTTGATACTAAATTAGCAGGAGTCAGGAGTCAGGAGTCAGGAGTCAGGAGAAAATCATGGTGGTTAATAGGAGTCAAGTAATGGCGAGAAAATCTTGTAGTATTGTCCGGTTTGTCTTGTCCGGTTGAATAGTTATTTAATGCTATAGGAGAATCTATTAAGGTTTGTTAGTCCACTACAACTTTTGCTCATGATGAATCTTAGACTAGAAAAATGTTTTTCCAACTGTTCCCTATTCCCTATTAGACATCTCCAATAATAAAAGTAAAATCAATTATCATACATAAATTATCAATTATTTATTCTTCTTCCCTGCTCCCTGATCTCTACTCTGTCTTTTCTGGAGAGTTATATTCCCTATTCCCTGCTATATAACGTAAGCATTCAGCTATTAGCTGTCAGCCATCAGCAATAAGACTAGGATGAGTGTAGTTAAGATTAATTCTGGCTCAATAGAACTCTGGTCTTACAGCCGTTTTCCTGCACAGTAGACCACAGTAGGGGCGTTTGCGGAGCATGACCTTAGGAAATGGCATTACTCCTTACAGGGTTTTGGTTATGACGGTGTGGTTGATCAATCAGCAAAAGCGCTGTAAGGGCTGGGGTTTAAATAAAGCTTTTATGTAAAATGAAAAGCAATAGTTGATAGCTAACGGCTGACGGCTGAATGGTTACTATATAACTAACAATATTCTATATTTGCTTCTTTCTGTTTTTCCCGCAAATATTGAACTAAATCTTCTATCAAATTGCGACGAATGGAAATATTTTTTGGTAATAAAGGGTTTTGATAAAATTCATTAATTTTCTGCCCTACCAAAAATAAAATAGAATCAGCTTCCAATATTTCTTTTGCCAACATTACAGCGCCATTTTTATCTGAAGGCAACCTACCAATATCGCAATGACACTTTTGCAAAATTTCTGTACATTTGGAAATAGTTAAAATTCCTTCCGTTACTAAATCTATTCCACTTAACTTACCGATAGGTGGCATTTCTTTTGTCATTGTAGTAACATCCATTTCAATAGTTTCCCCCAGAAAACTTGCCACAATATTTCCTGTTGTGCCGCCACAAACTACTCTCCGACCACGAAAATCTAATAATTTTTCTACATATTCAAAATCTCTATTTTCATCTAGAGGCGGACCTGTAAATATCATTACTGGATTTCTCTTCCTGACATAAATTCCAACAAAAGAGGCATCATCCCCAATTTTGCCTCCATAGAGATTATGAGTTTTTTTAATTACATTTTGAACAATATTTCTCGCAGTATGAGTATGATTAATAAATAAACCTTCGATATGTTTCGCTATATTATCCCAACCCCAACCAAAATTTAAACTAACTCCCAAACCTGCATATAAAACTCCATCACTAATAGCTCCCAAAAAATCACCTTTTTCTAACTTCCCTTGAGAAAAAGTTATTTTCTTATCTAATATTTTTTCTGTTCTAGCCTCTAATTTAATTAACTTACCTTTTTTTAAATAGAAAACGGGAGGATTATCAAAATTTATAACTAAAAATTTATTATTCTTGGGATTAATTTGAATAACTGTAAAAGTCGCATAGGCAATTTTTCTAACTTGACAAATAGGCAAAGTTCCGATGACAGTTTCTATCACTTCTTCCAAGGAAATATCTTCGGTATTCAACATATTAATCAAAATTTCTGTAGTTAAAGTAGCCAAAATATTCGCTTTAACTCCACTACCCAAACCATCAGACAAGACAACAATATTTTTATTCTCTGCTTTGCGAAATTTAACTTGGTCTCCACATAATTCTTCGCCTTTTTTATTTAAACTAAGGTTGTAAATGTCTAAAAAATTTTCCATCTAGACAGTCTCCTGATTTACCATTTTGATTATTTTTAATAAACTAACCTTCGTTTCTGCAGTTGTTTCTCCTAATAATCCGGCTATTTCTTGCACTACTTTCATTTGATGGTCTACTACTTCATTGACTTTACTAACTGTTTCGTTTCTTAAATTAATCATTTCTTGTTTTCGTTGCCATTCATGGGTAATATCAACCATGATACAAGCAATTAAATTTTGGTCGCGAATCGGAAATATGACTTCTTTGACATACAAAATATCAGTTTCTGAATTTTTATGATGTTCCAGGTCATATCTTTTTTCTCTACCCCGAATTACTTCATCTTTTTCCCACACTTTTTGGAAATCTTTTAAATCTTCTAAAATGGTAGATGCAGGTTGACCAATGGTCTCATTTTGGTTAACATTAAACATCTTACAAAATGCGGGATTAACCAAAGTAATATTCATCTGAGTGTCAACAACAATTAAACCATTAGGGTCATATTCCCAGATAATTTGCCAGATATTTTTTTCGTTAGTCAAAATAATTTACTCCCCTGATTTATTAGTTATCAGTTGATTGTTTGTTATAATAGTATAGCAAGTAACATGGAATAGTTGGGAAAATATTTCCGCTGTCTAAATTTATCATCAGTCCTTGATTTTTCTATTTCATTAAACTTCCTTCACTACAACTTTTTAAACAGTTAGTTATTAGTTAACTGTTTTATTAATACTAGGTAAAATTTCGTCTTTGAATTTTTGTTCGATATTGTCAGAATTAATTTTAAGAAATAGTTGATTTTTGTATTTCATCAAAATTCCATCACTACAACTTTCTCAAAAAAAGTAACCTTTTAATTCTATTGTGTCTTCTCAGTTATCAGTTTTATCAGTTATTAGTTGACTGTTTTGATAATACTAGGTAAGATTTCTTCTTGGAATTTTTGTTCGATATTTTCAGAATTAATTTTGAGAAATACTTGATTTTTGTATTTCATCACAATTCCATCACTACAACTTTCTAAACAAAAGGAACCTTTTAATTCTATTGTGTCTTCTAGTTTATATTCACTTATCATACTTTGGAGTTTTGGCAATACTTCATAAACTCCTAGTTGATGACAAGCAGAACCCATACAAAGGTATAAGTTTTCTTTTTTCATCGTTCTTTTTTTTGTAGGCGATGGAGAACAGGAGAGATTTTTCATACTTGTATTTTTTCTTCTAGTAGAGAGCCTAAAAATAGTTAGCAATTAAAGATTCAAGAGGATAAAGACAAAAATTTAACAGCTCATACTAAATCCGATTTTCATAGAAGATTTATTCAAATGATGATTTTTTTATTCCTGACAGTCAAACTATTTAAATTTGCCGATCCTAGCTCTCAATAAAAAAGAAAAAGGAAGATATTTTTGGAGATGGGGAGTGATAATTTTTTACTTATACTTAGAGGGTGAATCTCATATAGCAATCCTATTTTATTTGTGTATAAAAACCTTAATTTTTTGGGTTTATTCAAATTTGAGATGCACCCTACTTAGACTTCTATAACTTTCATTTTCTATTGATATAGCAATTCCCATACTCGTGAGGTACGAAATTTTTTGGCTTTGGTAACCAGAAAATTTATAGGAGTATGAAGATAAGAAAAATAACTTTACTTCATAACTGTGGGAATTGCTATAACTTTCTTCTCTTCTCCTTCTTCCTTCTTCCTTCTTCCTTCTTCCTTCTTCCTTCTTACTTCTTTTAATTCCGATAAACCTCATCTAAAAGATTCCCATTTGCTGAAATTAATTGAATATGTAATGGCATTTGACCTGCTGCATGAGTCGAACAACTTAAACAAGGATCGTAAGCACGAATACCAGCTTCAACTCTGTTCAACATTCCCTCTGGAATTTGATTATTGTGAATATAATGTTTAGCTATTTGAGTGACAGTTTGATTCATTGCCAGATTATTTTGACCAGTGGCAATAATCATATTTACTTTCTGAATAATGCCATTTTCATCTACTTTATAATGATGGAATAAAGTACCCCTTGGCGCTTCACTAACTCCCACTCCTTCTAAACAGTTAATACCAGCAGTAGCGCGGGTGCGTGGGGAAACAATATCAGGGTCGTCTATCAGTTGTTCAATTTTTTCTAAACAAGCAAGAATTTCTATCAAACGAGCAGAATGATAGAAGAAAGAAGAAGTCGGAACGCCACCTGCCCGCTCTCGAAGTTCTTTTAATTCTTGGTCTGCTTTTTCTGTACCAACTTGTGAACAAACATTTAAGCGAGCAAGAGGTCCGACTCGATAAATACCATTAGGATAACCCATTGGTTTGTAATAAGGAAATTTCAAATAAGACCAAGTTTCTACTGCTTCTCCTAAAAATTCCTCATAATTATCTTCGCTCAAATTATCAGCAACAATATTACCTTCACCATCAGTAAACCGTAACTTTCCGCCGTAATGTTCCCAGTCACCATTTGCTCCAACTAATCCCAGAAATAATGATGGAAACTTACCAAAAACTTCAGCTTCAGTTTTCAATTGTTCATCTAATAAATCGTTAAACAAATTAAGAGCAATATTGATAGTTTCAAAAGATTCTGGCAGACGATTTTTTATCCATTCTCGTCCTTCTTCAGAAAGTGGAGTTCGGACACCACCTGGTACTGCCCAAGCAGCATGAATTTTTCTAGCTCCTAACAATTCAATCACAGTTTGACCGAACTGCCGGAGTCTAATTCCTGCCCTTGCTAAATCAGGATTTTCTACCATTAAACCAAAGACATTTCGTGTGGCAGGGTCGCTATCCCAACCTAATAGAAAATCAGGACTACTAAGATGGAAAAAACTTAAAGCATGAGACTGAATTATCTGCCCTAAATTCATCATTCTACGCAATTTTTCTCCGGCGGGAGGAACTTGCACTGCGAGAATTTTATCTCCTGTTTTAGCAGCTGCTAATAAATGACTTACAGGGCAAATTCCACAAATTCTTGCTGTTATTCCTGCCATTTCTGTAAAGGGTCGTCCTTCACAAAATTTTTCAAACCCGCGATATTCTACGACATGAAACCGACAGTCGGATACTTCTCCAGCATCGTCTAATATAACGGATATTTTGGCATGACCTTCGATTCTAGTTACGGGGTCGATGACTACTGTTTTAGACATGGTTTATTTTCTCCTTAGTTGAATAAAATTATGATTTTTGTTGATTAAGTTTAGGTAAGCATTTCCTGTGGAATGCTGCGCAAACAGCTATTAGCACTCAGCTTTCAGCTTTAGCCAAAAAATTAGTTAATAACTCGCATTTGTGTTGTGTATCTAGATTGTGTATTCCCTATTGCCTTTGACAAAAATTGAGTATACAGTCTAAATACTAAACACCTTAGCTGATAGCTCTTAGCTGACGGCTGAATGCTTACAAGTTTAGAGGTAAATTTAATAAACTTAAGCATTTAATTATTAGCAGTAAATTGTAATTCTTTCTCAATTTCTCAATTGCTTTTACTTCCTCCAAAATCAATAGCTAATAACTGACAACTAAATGCTTACTCTAATATGATGTCTCAATTGAATTATATGTTTGTAGTAAAGCTATAGCCCTATCTAAAGTTTGGTCTAGAGCAAAACTACAAGCTTGAATTATAACTACTTAAATCCTAATTACAAACACGGGCTTTTCCCCAATATTGTTTAGAATTCCAGACACCTAAACCTGCTTGTCTAGCAGAATTTTGAGCATTTAAGTAAGCACTTTTTGAACTAGGGCAAGTATCATTTAGATGTTTACAAAAAAGAGAAGCTTTTCCTTCTCGAACCAGTTGTAAATTAATAGAAGTATTATCTTTAAATACTTCTGCAACTATCCGTTTACGACTACTTTTTCCTGTATCACTAACTGATACTATTGTACCTCTAGGAATTAATGTTTCAAGTCTACTTTTAGCATCCTCAAAAAACGGACTATCTCCATAATCAGGACCATCAATACAGGCAAGTTGTAGCCGACATAATTGTGAATTTCCTTCCCAAGGAATTCGACATTCTGACATAGTAATTTCTAAAGTATCTCCATCAAGAATCCGAGAAATTCTTGCCTGTTGAGTAGCCAAAGACTGGGGAGTATTTAATAGAGATAATTTTATTAAAACTCCACAGGATATGACAGCTAAAATTAGATGAATTTTTTGTCTTTTCATCAGATTTTGTTAGTGACTTATTAGTAGGTTTGGTTAAGCGACAGCGCAACCCAACAGAAATATGTATACCAATCCTAAATATTGAACAATCCAGGCATTAGATAAAAAGGCAGCACAACCAAACAAAAAAGATGTGTAGGTTAGGGTTGAAATTGTCGTTATTAGACAGTAAAAGGAAAGGTATTTTTTATATATGTTGGGTTTCGTTTCCTCAACCCAACCTACTAAAACTCCTTCTTTATTTACCCAAACTTAATCATTTTTCGACCTTCCATTTCAGGAAAGGTATTTTTTGTATATTTTGGGTTTCTTTTAGTCAATCCAACCTACTAAAATTCACCCAAACTTAATCATTTTTCGACCTTCCATTTCAGGAAAGGTATTTTTTGTATATTTTGGGTTTCGTTTACTCAACCCAACCTACTCAAACTCACCCAAACTTAATCATTTTTCGACCTTCCATTTCAGGAAAGCTATTTTGTGTATATGTTGGGTTTCGTTTACTCAACCCAACCTACTAAAAATCCTTCTTTCTTTACCCAAATTTAATCATTTTTCGACCTTCCATTTTTGGCTTTTCACCCTTTAATAAAGGCTCTAAAGTTGCCTGAATTCTATCAGCAGAAGGCGGACATCCAGGCATAAAAATATCTACAGGTACAATTTCATGTACAGGTCGAACTTTATCCAGTAATTCTGGTACAATTCCCGGTTCGTATGGTAATTTTTTAGTTTCATCTGCCAATTCTAAATAACTTCGTTCTAAAACAGGACTTGTACCACCTAACATATTTCGCATAGCTGGCACATTAGCAGTAACAGCACAATCTCCAAAAGAAATTAACGTTTTAGTCTTTTTCCTCACCTCAAGAATTATTTCTAAATTATCTTGATTAGCGATGCCTCCTTCCACTAAACAAACATCAACATTTTCTGGATATTCTTTAATATCGCTGCCAACCGGACTATAAACAACATCAACATGACTTGCTAGTTCAAACAACCATTCATCTAAGTCGAGAAACGACATATGACAACCAGAACATCCAGCTAACCAAACTGTGGCAAATTTAATTTTATTTGACATAATAAATACCTTTAATTAGGGAGTAGGGAGTAGGGAGTAGGGAACAGGGAACAGGGAATAGAGAATGGAAAATAACTCTATTTTTTTGTTTCAGAAATATCGCTCACCCACGGGAGCAAGATGCTCCCACTGAATAATTTTCATATTTTTGACTCCTGTAGGGGCGAATGGCCATATAGCCTAACGGCATGGGCTTCGCCTTTTAATGTCGGCGACAGCCGAAACGCCCCTACGACTTCTGACTTCATTCACCTTGTCCACTGGTGATTTTCCCTCGCATTGACCAAAAATTCCAACTTAGAGCGATCGCGCTCCTTCTCAGCTACAGTTGTCCCCTTACGGAAAATTGCCCCAGTTGGACAAGCATCCACACATTTACCGCAGGAAGTACAAGCATCTACTGTTCCCCAAGATTGATCTAAACCAGAAACAATAAAACAAGCAGCGCCACGACTACCCACATCCCAAACATGGGCACCTTCTATTTCATCACAAACCCGCACACAGCGAGTACACAAAATACAACGATTATGATCTATACCAAACTGTTTGTGAGATAGATCCATTCCTCGGTCTGGAAAACGATAAGTAAACCGAGTATGATCCATCCCTACTTCAATTGCCACATTTTGCAACTCACAGTTTCCATTGGCAACACAAACCGCACAAACATGATTACCCTCAGAAAACAGCAACTCCACCAACATCCGCCGATATTCTTGCAACTTCGGAGTCTGAGTCTGTATTTCCATTCCCTCGGCAACCTGAGTCACGCAAGCAGGTAATAACTTTCTCATCCCAGAAATCTCTACCATACACAACCGACAAGCTCCAATATCGGTGATACCCTCCAAATGACAGAGAGTGGGAATATTAACCCCCGCTTCCTTTGCAGCTTCGAGAACAGTAGTTCCCTCCTCAACTGCAATTTGATTATCATCAATAGTTAACGTTATTACTGACATATTTTCTTCTACTCCTAATCTATTACCGAATTATTAATTATTAATTGTTAATTAAATAATTGTGGTTTAAAGCCTCCCCTTGGATAGGGGAAAAAAAGTGCTAGGATATTTCCCAATCTTCAATTCCCGTGCGGTTTTAACCAGAGGTAATTATCAATTATCCATTATCAATTATCAATTAATGAACATACCTAATTCAAAAAAATAAGAATATTTACCTTCGTAGGGGCAAATCGCCATTCGCCCCTATATTTGGCCATTCGCCCCTACATTTAATGAGCGGCACTGACAACTTTACCGTTACTAAATTCTGATTCCTGCAACAAATCTAGATATTCTTCTTTAAAATAGTGCAACGTACTCAAAACCGGATTAGGTGCAGTCATTCCCAAACCACATAAGCTAGTATCTTTCACCAAATATGACAACTCTTCTAATTTTTCCAAATCAAGAGAAGTCGCCTTTTTGTTCAGTATCTTAGTCAGCAAAGAATACAATTGCACAGTACCCGTGCGACAAGGAACACATTTTCCGCAAGTTTCACCACGACAAAATTCCATGTAAAACTGCGCTACCTCTACCATACTCGTTTCCTTATCCATGACAACCATGCCACCAGAACCCATCATGGAACCCACACTACTGAGAGATTTGTAGTCTACAGGAGTATCAAGCATGGAAGCAGGAATACAACCACCAGAAGGCCCGCCTGTTTGCACTGCTTTCACTTCTCCACCAGGAACGCCACCGCCCATTTCTTCTACTATTTCTCGTAAGGTAATTCCCATCGGTACTTCAATTAAACCATTATTCCTGACTTTACCTGTGAGAGCAAAGATTTTTGTACCTTTGCTATCTTCGGTGCCAATACTAGCATACCAGTCTGCACCTTTTTTGATAATAGGAGCAATGTTGGCAAAGCTTTCCACATTATTAATTAGAGTTGGGCAACCCCAAATACCAGACTGAGCAGGATATGGAGGACGAGGAACTGGGTTGCCACGTTTGCCTTCTACTGATTGAATGAGGGCAGTTTCTTCTCCACAAACGAATGCACCTGCACCGATGCGGATATCAATTTTAAAGTCAAAAGGACATTCAAATATTTGACTACCTAATAGTCCGTATTTTTTAGCTTGTTGAATAGCTTTTTTTAAGCGTTGGATAGCGAGGGGATATTCGGCGCGAACGTAGATAAAACCATGATTTGCTCCCACAGCATAAGCAGCGATCGCCATTCCTTCTAATACTAAATGGGGGTCACTTTCCAATACACTCCGATCCATAAATGCACCGGGGTCTCCTTCATCACCGTTGCAGATAATATATTTCTGACCTTCTGGCATTTTGGCAACTGTTGCCCATTTTAAACCAGTGGGATAACCGCCACCGCCCCTACCTCGCAACCCACTGCGAGTAATTTCGTCTACTACTTCAGTAGGAGACATTTCATGTATAGCGTGATATAGAGATTGATATCCACCCACAGCTATGTATTCTTCTATGCGTTCGGGGTCAATTTTCCCTGTATTTTCCCTAACTATGCGGAGTTGGCGAGAAAAGAATGGATGTTGGGAGTCACCTTTGATAACTTCAGTTGTACCGCCATTGAGTGCCTCAATAATGCTAGCTGCGTTTTCAGGTTCTACTTCTTCGTAGAGGGTGTCATCAGGATCTATTTGTACTAGAGGTCCACGTCCGCAAGCTCCCATGCAGCCGACTCCTACTACTTGGACGCGCTCTTCTAGACCAAGTTTTTTGACTGCATTCTTCATATTTTTCATCACGTCTACAGAGTTAGAAGCTTGACAACCTGTAGATGTGCAACAGTGAACCCGAATGGTTTTTTGCTTGTTTTGTTCTGTTTCGGCAATGTCGAGCAATTCTTGATAGTCCATATTTTGTTCTCCTATATTAATTTATAGGTAGTCAGCTTGTTTTTGCTGATGTTAGGTTTTGCTTCCTCAAACTAATCTACCCTTATGACAAACTTTTAGCTGTGCCATACCACTTTGAATTATCAGTACCGAGAGAAAGTTTAATAGTTATTAGATGAGATTATTTCTTTTAGTTTCCAAGCCCAAAATTTACTGAAAAATTACTGGATGAGATGTGAAAAAAACTGTAGGGGTTTGGTTTCCAAATCCCATTATTTTGACTAGGGTTTGGAGACAAAATCCCTAGGATAAAATCTTACAACCTATTTTAGGATTGCTATATTTAAGATTATAGCAAGAAAACGGCATTTTTTTTCTGACTTATAAGAATTTATACAATCAAAAAATATCAACTTTCAACCAGATAAAACTTTCCCTAATTTTCTAATTATTTTTGACAACTGATAACTGATTTACCGACAATTTAAGGTATAAAGCCTCTTCATTCATGCAGAAAAAATTTCCTTTTAGGCAATCCTTCTATTACAAAAGAGTTAATTATTAATTATTAATTGTTTACCGAATAATTAAGGTATAAAGCCTCTTCTTTAAAGGAGAAACAATGAATTTATTTTTCTTTTATTCAATCCTCTTCCTTTGAGGGAGAGGTAATTATCAATTATCCATTATCCATTATCAATTATTGATCTTGCCAACCTTTAATTTTTTCCATCACCATTTCAGGAGTTTGTTTACCTGCAACAGTACCATCAAATACTACTGCTGGTGCAATTCCACAAGCCCCTATACAACGGGCAGCCATCAGAGAAATTTGATTATCTGGCGTTGTTTCTCCTACTTTAATTTCTAATTCTTTTTCTAATGATTTAACTACTTCTCCACCACCTTTTACATAACAAGCAGTACCCATACATACTACACAAGTATGAGCGCCATTAGGCTTCAGTGAAAAAAGATGGTAAAAAGTTGCTACTCCATAAACTCTACTTAATGGTAACTTTAAACCCCGTGCTACATAGGTCAAAACATCTGCTTCTAAATAGCCAAATGTTTCTTGGGCTTTATGTAATACCTCAATCAAAGAATCTTGACGATATTGATTCCGCTTCATTGTCATATCTAACTGTTTGAAGCGTTTATCGCCACTAGGATGACCCTTTTTTACTTGTTGAGAATCTTTGCTTTTAGTATCTTTTGTGGCAGTTTCCATATATGAATCTCCCTAAGCTTACTTTTATTGGTATTTGCTTCTAAATAATAACCAATATTTACTTTATTTTTACTGTCTGTTTCTTTCTAGCTAAGTTAGAATTTTACTTTCTCTATATTCTTGCATATTGCTGTTTTCTAGGAGAGCTTAATTTACATTTTATTACAATCTTGTTTATCTTATTTAATAAACAACTTCTTGATTGTTTAACTAAACTTAAGAAAAAGCTAAATATTCAACAATTATTCAATAAATTTGATAATATAAATTATTTGTTTTTATAATTAGGAGGTATTGTAGGGGCGGGTTTAGCCGAAAGCCTTGATATTTACAATTTAATCTTCAAAACCCGCCCTACACTTTCTTAGTATAAAGAGGGTGAATATATATAATTCATATGGTAAGCATTCAGCCGTCAGCTATAAATTATTAACTTAAGTAGGTAGGCAAAAAAAAGTTATAAAATGCCTAAGATGCGCATAGTCGCGAAAACTTAAACTTTATAGCAAAGAATTATTAATTATTTGCTGTTAACGCAGCAGTTACGACCCAGGAGGCTTGCGGACCGCTAATAGCTGTTAGCTCCGCATTCCACAGGAAATGCTTACTTCATAATCTAGATTATGCAAAGCTAATTAACCTTTTGTTTTAGCTCTATCGAGTCCAGCTTTTACCCAGTTAATACATTCATATTCAGACTGAAAAATTTTCGGAGCAGCAACATTAGTTAAACTATCAGGTTTATAATGGTCGTAAAAAAACTTATCAGCCTCTTGATGAATAATAATTAAATCATCATTATAAACGTATCTCAACTTAAAATAATCACCATGAGATTCTACATCAGAATTTTCAGACAAATGCGATTGAGCAACTTTAATTATTTTCTCAATGCTATTAGTATAAAAACCTGTATAATTTTCCCCTAGATGAAAATTTCCCTTATGTCCTAACTCAGATAATAACTTATATGAATAAATAGGATTATCGTTGGCGATCGCTAAGACATAAGGAATAATCAAATAACCTTGATAGGAAACTGAATTTTCATAAAGAAATCTATTTATCATGCTTGTAAAGAGAAGATTTATATAAAACCTGTTCTTGATGAGTATAAACAGTACAATCAGACAAAGGAATAGCTACACAAGTAAGAATATAACCAGCTTCTTTTTCCTCAGAACGCAAAAACTTTTGCTCACTTTGGTCAACTTCACCACTTACCAATTTGCCCAAACAACCAGAACAATTTCCTTGCCTACATCCATAAGGCAAAATAATCCCATAATCTTCAGCAATATCTAATATATACTCATCTTCTGGCACTTCAATAGTCCGATCTAAACCAATTTCTGCGTTGAGCAAACGAACTTGATAAATAGTCATTTCAGTTATCAGTTAATAGTTAACACTTAACAGTACCTCCTAGTGAAGGAGAAGACTTGAGACCTTATTTGATGGTCATTTTTTCACTCTAATTGTAGACTAACTTAATCCGAAAACACCGACTTATTAAAATCAATTATATCAAATCTGCTTGCTTTGGAGAATAAGCTTCTACTATCAGTTTTGGTAAAAACTCGTAGTTTGCTAGGGGTTGGGTGACCAAACCCCTACAGTATTGAATTGTACCTATATTACTTGCAGGAAAGATCCCGCACTACAGAGATTTAAAAAATTCCTAAGTATTTGTTTTAAGTTCGTTTAATTTTTCCCTAATAGTTTCGACTCGTTCGCGGTTAACACCTAAATCTGATTCTCCCAGACGGGAAGCGGAACGTACTTGAATAGCATTAGCATCTTCATCTACATAAAATTCCACATCATCCACATATCCCATAATTTTACTGGTAAACTCAGCATACAAATAATTTTCCTCTTCTTTAACAATATTAGTACGAGGCATTGATTCAATTATTTGTTTGATATTAGCGATCGCGGAGCGTGGTGTCAACCGTATCGCTATTTCTGGTTCAGAGTCATAACTCAGAGAAGCAATACCATGTTGTGCATCCTGACTGTAACTACTGACACAATTTGGACTACTCGGACAAGGTGCAAGTCGTCCAGAATATAAACCAAGATTATCTGGTCTGGTGCCGGCAAATAAAGTCAATTTACCAGCAGTAGCAATATTGATGCCGACAACAATGGCAACAACTACCAATAAAACTATGGTAATGTTAAACATTTTCTGAAATATGTTAGAAGATTTTTTTTCTGTTGTTTCCATAGTCTATTAGGGAAATAATTTGATTGAATTTACCACATATTATTTTATCCTGATAATAACAATTATTGTCTATCTTAAAGTCAAAAATTATATGAGTGACGAAAACCAAGCAATTTTAGCAGCAAATCAAGCATTTTATCGAGCTTTCGAGAAACGGGACATTGCAGCTTTGGATGGCATTTTGTCCAAGGGTATTAACACGGTTTGTATCCATCCAGGTCGTGCTGCCATTCGTGGTTTTGATAAGATTCGTAGTTCGTGGGATTTAATCTTTAAAAATATCGATTATATTGAAATCGATCTTGATGTTATTACAACGGAAATTAATGGAGATATTGGTTATGTTATTTTGGTGGAAAATTTAATGCAAGTGAATGGAGGGAGGAGAATAAAAGCTCAATCTATGGCAACAAATATTTTTGAAAGAATGGGTGGAAATTGGTATATGATTCATCATCATGGTAGTCCGTTGATTAAGTAGGGGAGTAGGGGAGTAGGGGAGTAGGGGAGCGGGGGAGTGGGGGAGTAGGTAGGGACGTTGCACAGGCAAAAATGCGTTTTCCGTTCCGGAATGCTCCGCAAACATGTCGCGTAGCGTTAACGCGCGTTGTGCGCCAGCTAAACGTCCGTACGGGAGTAATTTTTGGGCTACTCTCTTGCACAAAATGCTAACTTTTTGATTTTTCGGGAACCGTGCATAAAGAGCTGAAAAATAGGTACTTTTTCCAGTTCTAAAAATACTAAAACCTTTATCTGTAAATGCTTTTATATTTAATCAACAAGCCCTAATTAGTGTAGCGATCGCTCTTTCTGCTCAGGTGGACAAATATCAAAAAGTTGATGATTAATCTAGAGTAATTATTATTTGTCCATCCTACAGATTAATAAATATGAATTGCCAGCCAAATTGTTTCTATATTTGCATCGGTTGATATGATTTTATGTGGAGTTTTTGCCGGGATAAAAATATAGCTATCTTTGAATAATTTTGTTGTTGTTTGATTGATTTCTAATACAGCAGAACCTTGCAGCAAGATTACCCATTCATCTTCTTCTTGAATAAACTCTTCACTGACAAAATTCGGCGGTGAAATTATTTTGTTAATTTTGACATTTTTATGGGATAATAGATGATTAAATATCTCTTCCATGATTTTTGTAAAATTCAGTATAATAATGATAATTATAGAACTAATCCGTAAGATTCCCATTCTACAAAACTCTTAAAATTGTCCCGCATTTATACAATGCCATAGAAAAATCACTATTTACCCACCAGACTAAATTCTTATGTTTGAACAATTTACCTACCACAAAATCACCACTTCCAATGTCACCATTAATTTAGCAAAAGCCGGAGACGGCCCCCCACTACTACTATTACACGGCTATCCTCAAACCCACATTATGTGGCACAAAGTCGCCCCTACCCTTGCCCAACATTTCACTGTCATTTGTACAGACTTGCGGGGTTACGGCGACAGCGACAAACCACCCTCGGACCCCCAACATCTCACCTATTCCAAAAGAGTCACTGCCCAAGACCAAGTAGAAGTAATGGCAGCTCTGGGTTTCCCAAAATTCTTAGCAGCAGGTCACGATCGCGGCGGTAGAGTTCTCCATCGCCTCTTACTTGATCGCCCCGACTGTGTGGAAAAAGCAGCAGTGCTAGACATTGTACCTACTAGAAAAATTTTTCAAACTGTCAACCAACAACTAGCTACTGCTTACTCCCACTGGTTTTTTCTCCTCGAACCTAACAATATTCCCGAACGCCTCATCGGTTCCGATCCTGCATTTTATCTAGAGAGCAAACTAAAACAGTGGAGTGCTAACCAAGCAGGTTTTACTGAAACTGCCATAGCAGAATATGTTCGTTGTTTTAGCGACCCCGCGAGTATTCATGCTACTTGTGAAGACTATCGTGCTGCTGCTTCTATTGACTTAGAACATGATGAAGGAGATATTGACAGGAAAATACAATGTCCGTTATTGGTATTGTGGGGAGGGTTGGGAGTCATGGAAAAATGTTATGATGTATTAGAAACCTGGCGAGAAAGGGCGGTAGATGTGCGCGGTCAAGCTTTGCCTTGCGGTCATTTTGTGCCAGAGGAAGCGCCAGAGGAAACAACTCAAGCATTGCTTGATTTTTTTAGAGTACGGACTAGGGAGTAGGGAGTAGAGAGTACGGAGTAAGGCTAACGGGACTTTAGTGAAAACAAGGTAAAAAAAGGTTATAATATATACCTGACAAGTATTTGACGTTTATGAATCCCTGGAAAAAGTCCAATGAAAGAAACAATTTCAGTGGCCATGCCCTCTTGTTTCCATCGATGGTGCGTTCGCGGTAGCGTTGCGTAAGCAAATCGCTTTAATATCATGTCCGCTGGTATCGGAGCGTGTAAAAGTTTGGGAAAGAGCTACCATTAGTAAGGTTTTTCTTTCTTCCTTCTTCCTTCTTCCTTCTTCCTTACCGAATTATTAATTATTAATTGTTAATTAAATAATTTTGGTTTAAAGCCTCCCCTTTGAAGGGGAAAAAAAGAAATGATATTTCCCAATCTTCAATTCCGTAAAGGTTTTAACCAGAGGTAATTATCAATTATCCATTATCAATTATCAATTATTGAACTTCCCTATACAAGACCTATGCTACCGGACATGATATAACGAGGAGACGCGCTCGGAGTCCCACCAACCTTCAGCGCCAGGAGTGAATATAAGACCGGGTTGATTAATTTGTGTTGATTTCATCTCAGACATTATTTGCGTTCCAATGATTTAATTAAGGGATGACCGTTATTAAGTAGTTCCTTCAGTTGATCAAATGCTGTTGACTTTTGACGAACATGAGCATCAATAAATAAACCTATTGTTTCTGCCATGAGAGAACGAATTTCATCTTCTGGTTGAGTTGCAGGAAAGTCGAGAAAAGATGTACCAGTGGTAGAGTCAAATGGATAAGCAAAAGAAAAGTGGTTAGCTCCCTCGACTAACATCAAATAGCTATCATTTCTTCCTCCTGAAATTGCTTCGTGAAATGTCCGCGATACTGGTGTTGTGGCTTCTTGCCAAATAGTATCATAAAGGTTACTACTATTAGCAATGACTCCATCGCGAGTACCACCTATTAACAATACTGGTAGCAAGTCAGGGAGAGGTAAAATTGTTGCTGCTTCATATCCCATCATTGTACCTGCTGCTGTATGTACACCATAACCAAAAGCAGCTACCACTTGCGAGAAAAAGTTAGGACTAGCACTTTCTATTGCCACCCTGCCACCAGCAGAATGTCCACCCAAAATAATTTTTTGTAGGTCAAGCATACCAGCTAGGATGCTTTCTGAGTTTATGCGTTCCAACTCTGTTAGCAGTGCTGGTAAAGCTGAAGCAGTGGGAGCAGTACCATAAGTATCAGGAGCTAACATTGCAATATCAATGCCTGGTGTCAAACTAATTGTACCAGGAAAGTTTTCTGCAACCCAGGCAAATGTTACCACTACCATTCCCCGTTCAGACAACTTACAGCACTTTTGAGGATGGTGAGGTACACTTTATTAATACTCTATTGGCTGTTGCTTGTTACTTAAAGTCCTAAAAATTTGTACCTCACTAACTCCGAAACTGCTGTAATAGCTAGCCATTTGTAAAGTTCGGGGTTGGTGTTAAAGCCATTGAATAATATCACTACTGGAAAAGGAGCTTGTTGGCGATCAGCAGGTACAATACCCTGATTTTGTTCTTGTTCACCACCTGAAATTTTGCCTGGGTAAAAGACTTTTAGGTGAATAGTGTCGTATGGTGGTTGAGCGTTCTTAACTTTGGTCGCTCGGTAAAAGGCTCGAATGTTCATGTTACAATTGTTCAATGTTTTTCTACTATTTATGAAAATTTCTCATCGTGCGTTACGCTATTGTTAACACACTATACGAGACTGTTTCATCTTAAATGGTGCAATAGATGTAGGTTGGGTTGAGGAATGAAACCCAACAACTATCTTTCTCCCCTCCGACCGTACGGACGTTGCATGCAACGTCCCTACCTACTCCCTAATGCACTATTTTAGTTGAAACAGTCCACTACTGGATCGTATTTATGAAGCCAGTCTTCAAACTCCTCATTACTTCTGAATATCTCCTGAAGATATTTTTCGCTGTCAGGTTCATACGATCGCCTCCCCGTAAAAGCACTACGAGCTTGAATAATATGTGTGCGTTCTATGCGATGTTTATCATAGAGAGCTAATGCTGCTTCAAGGTTAGGAGCTTTTGCCAGGTACTCGGAGAGTTCGTAGCCATCTTCAAAAGCCGTACTTGCTCCCTGTCCAATAGATGGACTCATGGGATGAGCAGCATCTCCTAAAAGCGTAACTCTCCCCTTGGTCCAACTGGACAATGGTTCTCTATCCCATATCGGTCCTTCTACAATGATTTCTGCATCTGTTGCTTCCATAATTTCAGGCACAGGAGATGCCCACTCACCAAATTCTTTGAGCAGCCGAGATTTAATATCAGCAGCATTCCCTGAACTAGAATCATCTACACACAGCATTGTTGCTCCCCAAAATATATATCCGTCACCCACATCCATCAGCAAGATGGTCTTGGGTGTGGCTATCATTGTAGTCACTTCATTAGCACCAAGCAGTTCGTGACTATACTTGAGAAGACCACGCCAAGACATTCTACCTAAATAGCGAGGTTCGCCATCACCAATTAGTATTTGTCTGACAGCAGATTTAATTCCATCTGCTCCTACCACTAAGTCTACCTCTACTGTTTTTTTGCCCTCAAATTCTACTGTCACACTGTTATGGTTTTGAGTGAAGCCAACACAACGATGATTTAGGTGAATTATCTCTGGTGGAAGTGCCGATGCCAGAATTTCCTGTAATTTAGACCAGCGGATACTCAACAAAGGTTGTCCGTATTTTTCCATTAGAGTGATTTTTGTTTCCTGAGTTATCTCCCCAGTATTTTTCCGCAAACTTATGACTTTGAGTATGCTACCTGCTTGTTTCAATTGTTCTACTATAGTTGGTTCTATCGCCTCTAGTGCTTTTAAACCATTAGGGTTGATGGATAAACCTGCACCGACTGGGCGCAACTCTCTAGCTTTCTCATAGACATGAGCATCAATGCCTTGTTTTCTCAGAGCGATCGCTGTTGCCAAACCACCAATACCTCCACCGATAATGGCGACTTTCTCGACAACAGGTTTTGACGTTTCTATCATTTTGCTTGTTTCCTGCGTATTGGTATTTGTTATTATACTGTAACTGTTTTTTTCCAAGGTTTTAGACGGGACTCTGATTTTGGATCGTAATCATACACCCAATGTCGAAACTCATCAAAATTCTGCTGTGACTGTTGATTTGTTTGTTGAGTAGGTTGATAATAGCGTTTTTCACCCTCTGCACTACGGGTTTGAATAATTGCTGTACGCTGAATGCGTCGGTTGTCGTAGTTAGCAAGAGCAGTTTGTAAGTCTGGGAAATTACGCAAACACTCAGCAAGTTCATAAGCGTCTTCAAAAGTAGTATTAGCTCCTTGTCCTGCTGCTGGGGTCATTGGATGAGCAGCATCTCCCAATAACGTCACCCTACCATAACTCCATTGCTTCAATGGCAGTCTGTCACATATCGGCCCCTCCAAAATGCGTTCAGGAACTGTCTGTGCTATCAGTTCTCTTACTGGTTCCATCCAATTTGCAAATTCCTGGAGAACGCGAGACTTTGCTTCAGCAGCAGTAGAAGAAAGGGAGGAGTCTGGTAATAGTTTTCGAGCCAGCCAACTTATATTTCCTTCCCCAACATTGAGTAGGTAAACTATACTTTTTTCTCCTTTCATCAAAATGACTTCATCTGGTGGCAGTAGCTGATATTTGCGTTCGAGAACAGCTCGCCAAGACATACTACCAACATATCGAGGTTGCCCGTCACCAATTAATGTTTGTCTCACTGCGGAGTTTACCCCATCCGCTCCAATAAGTAAATCTGCTTGAGCGGTTTTTCCATTGTCAAAATGTGTAACGACATTGTTTTCATTTTGTTCAAAGCCAATACAACGATGATTCAGATGAATGACTTCTGATGGTAGTTCTGATGCCAGAATTTGTTGCAACCGCCACCACCAAATAATTAACAGTGGATGCCCATATTTTTCCATCATGGTACTTTCGTTAGTCCTAATTGTTTCTCCAGCACTTGTTTTTACAGTCACTCTCTCTACTTGACAACCGGAACGTTTTAGTGTATCTACTATACCAAGTTTAATCGCATCTAGGCATCTTAAACCATTAGGTTGCAAACCTAAACCTGCTCCCACTGGACAAAATTCTCTCGCCTTTTCATAGACATGGGCATCAATACCTTGTTTTCTCAGAGCGATCGCTGTTGCTAAACCACCAATACCTCCACCGATAATGGCGACTTTCTCCACAACAGGTTTTGACGTTTCTCTCATTTTGCTTGTTTCTTTTTTTTAGTATTTGTTGTTATATTACGACTTTTTCTTTCCAAGGTTTCAGACGCGACTCTGATTTTGGATCGTAATCATACAGCCAATGTCGAAACTCATCAAAATTCTGCTGTGACTGTTGATTTGTTTGCTGAGTAGGTTTATCTAAGCCTTTCTCACCCTCTCCTGTACGAGTTTGAATAATTGCTGTACGATGGATGCGACGGTTGTCATAGTTGGTAAGAACAGTTTGTAGGTCTGGGAAGTTACGCAAACACTCAGCAAGTTCATAAGCATCTTCAAAAGTAGTATTAGCTCCTTGTCCTACCAGTGGTGACATGGGATGAGCTGCATCACCCAATAACGTCACCCTACCATAACTCCATTGTTTTAATGGCAGTCTGTCGCAGATCGGCCCTTCTAATATCCGTTCAGCATCGGTTGCTTCCATCAGTTTCCGCACCGGCTCGATCCAATCAGCAAATTCTTTGAGGACACGAGATTTTACCTCAGCAGCAGTGCTGGAAACAGAGGAATCTGACAATACCTTCCGAGCGCCCCAGTACATATTTCCCTCCCCTAAGTTAAGCAGGAATAATATGCTTTTTTCTCCCCTCATAAGTATGACTTCATTTGGTGGTAGTAGATTGTTGTTCTTGTTATAATTAATCACAGTACGCCAAGACATACTACCAAGATATTGAGGTTCCCCATCACCAATCAATATTTCTCTAACTCTAGAGTTTACCCCATCAGCTCCAATGAGCAAATCTGCTGCGACAGTTTTTCCATTTTCAAAATGGGTGATGACCGTGTTTTCATTTTGTTCAAAACCAATACAACGATGATTCAGATGAATGACTTCTGGTGGCAGTGCGGATGCTAAAATCTGTTGCAAACGCCACCACCAAATAGTCAAAAATGGTTGTCCGTATTTTGCCATCATGGTAGTTTCGGTAGTTCTAATTGTTTCTCCGGTGCTTGTTTTCACAGTCACTCTCTTGACTTGACAACCTGAACATTTTAGTGTATCAGCTATCTCTGGTTCAATGGCATCCAGACATCTCAAACCATTAGACTGCAAACCTAGACCACCTCCCACTGGACGAAATTCCCTCGCCTTTTCATAAACATGGGCATCAATACCTTGTTTTCTCAGAGCGATCGCTGTTGCTAGACCACCAGGACCCGCACCAATAATGGCAACTTTCTCCACAACAGGTTTAGAAGTTTCTCTCATTTTGCTTGTTTCCTTTTTTTTGTATTTATGATTATACTGTAACTGTTTCTTGCCAAGGTTTTAGACGGGACTCTGATTTTGGATCGTAATCATACAGCCAATTTTGAAACTCTTCTTCTTTAGCACTACGGGTTTGAATAATCGCTGTGCGCTGAATGCGACGTTTGTCGTAGGTACTGAGAGCAGTTTCTAGGTCTGGACAATTGCCCAGACACTCAGCAAGTTCATAAGCATCTTCAAAAGTGGTATTAGTACCTTGCCCTGATGATGGTGGCATCAGATGAGCAGCATCTCCCAATAGAGTCACCCTACCATAACTCCATTGCTTTAATGGTAGCCTCTGGCAGATCGGAGTTTCTAAGATGCGTTCAGCATTGGTTACTTCGATCACTTTCTGTACTAATTCGTTCCAATTAGCATATTCTTTGAAAACACGAGACTTTGTTTCAGCAGGAGTAGAGGAAAAAGATGCTTCTGACAATACCTTCTGAGCAATCCAGTTCATATTTCCCTCCCCTAAATTGAAGATAAAAAATAGACTTTTTTCTCCCTTCATTATAATGGCTTCATCAGGTGGCAGTAGCTCCTCTTTATAGTCAAGAACAGCACGCCAAGACATACTACCAAGATATTGAGGTTCCCCATCACCAATCAATTTTTGTCTGACTACAGAATTTGCACCATCTGCTCCAATGAGTAGATCGGCTTGGGCAGTTTTTCCATTTTCAAAGTAGGTAACAACATTGTTTTCATTTTGTTCAAAGTCAATGCAACGATGATTCAGATGAATAACATCTGGTGGAAGAAATGATGCCAGAATCTGTTGCAACCGCCACCACCAAATAGTTACTGTTGGTTGTCCGTATTTAGCCATCGTGGTACTTTCGTTAGTTCTAATTGTTTCTCCACTGATTGTTTTCAAGGTAGTTTTCTGGAGTTGACAACCTGAATTTTTTAGAGTATTCAATATGCTTGGTTGAATAGCATCCAGGCATCTTAGACCATTGGGCATTAAACCTAAACCTGCTCCGACTGGACGCAAATCTCTGGCTTTCTCATAGACATGGGCATCAATACCTTGTTTTCTCAGAGCGATCGCTGTTGCTAGACCACCAGGGCCGGCACCAATAATGGTAACTTTTTCAGCTGTTTTTTTCATTGTCTTACACCAATTAACTATTTTGCACGACTCGGAGTATTCTAGCAATATACTCAGCCCTCCATTGCTCCCTTTCCTCATTTACTTGTGCATCTGGCTGATAATTTTCAATGTCTTCGGAGGAAATAATACCTTTAGCTATTACTAATTTTTCAATTGTATCTAGGCGTTCCCGCAATACAGAAACTTCTCCTGCTAATGCCATTATTATTGCCAGTAATTTATCGTTATCTGTGTTATCTAAATAAACTGGTCGTTTACCTTTTGCTTGTTTAGGAATCATCTTTTTTTTTGTTTGTCTTTTCGCTCTAAATCTTACCAGAATTATGAATTATGAATTGAAATAGAAAGTTTAATAATTCTCAATTCTACATTTTCAATTCTCATATAGGAATCATCTTTTTTTTGTTTGTCTTTTCGCTCTAAATGTTACCAGAATTTATAATTTAAATACAAAAGTTAATAATTATCAATTCTCAAATATTAGTACCAACAATAATGAATGACTGTCTGCCATTATTTTGTTCGAGCAGTGTTTCAATGAGACTATCTCTGGAAAAACCTGCTTCTCGTGCGACAGCTACTAAATCTAAATCTCGCATCGCACTCCAGAATGGTTCATTATTATTAGTTGTTTCTTCATCGTAGAGGAAGGCAGTATATAAATCTAGATGACGATATAAACGCGCATCTTGATGTATCATTATTCCACCTGGAGCTAACAAACGATAACTTTCGCGGAAAACATTTCTAATTGCTGGCACAGGTATTTCATGTAGGAAAATATGACTTACTACCAAATCAAATGATTCATCTGGGAAGTTAGTCTTCTCGGCATTCTGTTGGCTAAAATGCACTCGTTTTCCTAAAGATTCTGCTCGTGCATGACCATAGCGTAATATAGCAGGAGCTAGATCGATACCATAAACTTCAGCATTTGGGTAAGCATCTACATAAGGCAAAGTGTTAGCACCTACTGTACAACCCATGTCTAGAATTTTGGTAGGCTGAAAATTTGGGTATTGCTGCTTCAAGAATTTATGGATAACTGTCTGACCTCTGACATCGCGAAGAGACTCAGGGTTTCTCATGGCAATATGAACTCCAAAATCATAGATAGCACCAGCAGATATATCATCTTGAGTGTATTCGCCGTTATATCCTCCTGGCATACAATGAGTATCTACAGCAGTTTGATAGGTAGGAATTTTTAATTCCGGGTTTAGGGTAAGTGTTCCCAAGGGTACTGCTTCATCCTTTGCTCGTTCTACTAATTCTGGTAATTGACGTTCGACTGTAGTAACTGCTGATTCCCACATCATTTCTTGGGTAGTACGTTTGCAGCTACTGTACCACTTATAGTATTGTTGTTGCTGCATCCCCTGCCGAATTTCATAACGATTTTTAGGGGAACGTTGATTTTCTTTTTCAAATTGGGGTTTGACAGTCTCTTCGTAAACCAACTTTAAGTCATGTCGCATTTTGCTAGACAGATAGTTTCTTAAACTTCTGACAAAGTTTTGTCTTGCTAACTCATCGTGATTTGCTTGTGGAAGCATAGAATGAGTCAATTTTGTGTTCATAATTTTGTCTTACTAAAACGCTGACGAATATTTTACCGACATCCTTGCAGTTAGTCAATAAACATTTCCCGAAAAGAATGTAAGGATGTTCTCAAAGTATAGAAACCGGGTTTATTGCCCTGATTATTTAAACCACGAAATTTCCTAAATCAACCCGGTTTCTATGTAGTCTAAATTTACTCCTTTTCCCTTCTTCCTTCTTCCCTAATTAAGAAATTCAGAATCTAGTTTCATACTGAATTGACAACACAGCATTATCATCAAAATTACTACCTCCACGGAGGCGCACTTTATCATTAATTTCATAATCCAAAGACAACTCTGTTGCATCAAGTATAGTCGCGGATACTCCAAATTTATCAGTTACGTCAATACCAACTTCTAAACCCCAACCCAAACTAGAAGCACGTTGCGAGCCACTTTTAGGAATAGTCGCAGGAAAGATCCGAAATTCACTTAATCCCGTGGCTTCAATAATATCTTGTTGGATGTTACTAAATAGAGCAACACTTGCTACATTTGCTAATGCTAAATTTCTGCCCGCACTAAGAGTATCAACAATATTACCTCCTAACAAACTAACTATTTGTGTTTCCGAGCGTTCCGGAGAACTGGTCAACTCTAGGTTATCTTCTAATTCTGACAGGGGTCCTTTTGCTGTTGCCATAATCTCGACTTTTCGGCTACTATTCAATGTTCCGGGTGATGGAGCATCTATTGTTTCAGCCGAAAATGCCGACGCATTTCTTGGTGCTGATGAGCCACTAGTTTCAAAAGCTGATGCTAATAACTGTATATCTAAAATGGGGTCAAGTCCGTTATCTGGTATGAATTTAGCTGTATTGTTATAGTTGCGATCTAAACGTAAATCTGTACTAAATAAATTAATTGTACCTGCTTCTAAGTTAATTGTACCACTGGGACGAATATCGCTAAGGGTGCCATTTATTTTTAAATCACCTATAGCTTGAAAATTCGCTAGTCCTGGACTAATCATTTGTAGGCTATCTGTTAAAGTTACTTGGAAATTATTCAGACCGATCTCAAATTCTCCCAAGCCAAAGCTTGCTCCATCTGTTTGATTTTCTCCAGTAGCAGCAAACTCACTAGCTAAACCTGCTGCTTCATTTAAAAATACCTTACCTTGGGATACTTCTACGTTACCACCAACGTCTGGTTGCAAACCTGCACCTGTAATTACTACTTTGCCATCAATACCAGCTTGAATGGCTTTTTGAAAGTTTACGTTAAGTTTGTTTAAGGTAATTGTCAGAGGGTTATTGATATCTGGGTCTTCGCTACTAAAAGGTTCCAATAGTGGTAAAGCACCAACAACTTCAACTACACCATCACTAATATTTCCTTTAATTTGTTCGACTTTAACGCGATCGCCATTAAATAAAACTGTCCCTCCTAAGTCTGTTAAAGCTTCAGGAAATGCTGCTGCAGTGATACTAACATCTACAAATTTGGCATATCCCTCTGCTTGTGGTTGTTGTAATGTTCCTTTTAGCTTCAACAACACATCTCCTTTTCCTGAGTCTACAGTTACCTGATCAGTCAAAATATTTACTATTTGAAAGGCATCATCTTTGACATTTACGCTAACGTTAATTATATCGCTGCCTGCGGAAACTGTAGCGAAGGGTAATTCAATGGGTACATCACCTCTATATAAAATGGGGTCTCCAATTATAGAAAGACCGCCACCAAAACGCAGTCGTCCAGCTCTGTAACTAAAATCTGTTTTGGCGTTTTCAATAGGTTTTTCGTTTAAGGTTCCATCTATTATATTGATGTCACCTATAGCTCTGGGGTCTTGATAATTTCCGCCTAATTCTGTTTCTAAATTTAACTTTCCTGTAATATTGATATTTGGCGGTACATAGCTCTGAGCAAACTTTTGTATTTCTGCTAAGTCTACATTTTTGAGTTGTAATTTCCCAGTTTGATTTTCTAGACTCAAGTCTCCATTAAAAGCTAAGAATGCTTCTCCTGCTTTCACTTCTAAAGGTTTGACTGTCAAAATATCATTTTCATACTTACCCTGTACGAGAAAATTATCTATTTTGTAAATTCCCCAATTCCAACCACTACCTTTGATATCAAATTTCCCATCAATACCAGACTGCAAAGATCCTTCTGCCATTACTTCTCCCGAAAAAGTGACATCTAGATCGGCAAGAGGTGGTATTGGTATGGGGGAGTTTGGTTGTTCACTTTCTTGCTGTTGTTTGAGCAACGCTTGAATTTCGGCAAACCGACGCAACTGCATAATTACAGACGTATTTTCTGGAAAACCTGCTGCTGATGTTTGTACATCTGCTGCACTAGCATAATTTGGAGTTGCTATACCTCGCCCAATATCTTCTAAGTCAAACCATTGGAGCGCAGTCAAAATATCTTGCGCTTCTCCTTTTTCTATATTGAGAGTCGCTGCAAATTTGGGGTTGGTGGGTGAATTAATATCAACCATTGCTTGCAAGACATATCGACTTTCACCTAATAACAATGTGCCGTCATTAAGATTTGCTTTCCCTTCTCCATAATTTATTTTGGCGGTGAAACTTTCAGCATCTATGTAACCAATGCTAGGTTTTGCTACCTCTAAATTTCCATCTGCTTTAATAGAGTTAATATCGAATGTTCTCAAATTAGATAGAGCTATTTTTGCTGATGTTTCTCCAGAAACTGCACCGATACCAAATTGCTCTGCTGGTGCTATACCTAATAAACCAAGAGGGAATTTTTCTAATGTTACTAAAAAGTTTTCTCCTTCGGTAACTCCTGCAAGTTTTGCTTGGTCGCGTTTAACTAAGAAAGCAGTGGGAAAATATGTCTCATCTAACACCAATTCCAGACGGTCATTATTACCAGCAATTTTAACATTTACTCCCTGAGTAATTCCAGCATTCAAAGTACCTGATAATTCTGAATCGAAATCTACTGCATTTACTGCTAAATTTCTTAAAGCTACATCACCAACTAAGTTTAAATCCGCAATAGATTCACCGATAATTTTACCATCAAAATTGACTCTACCTGTTAATAATTCCTCGGAGGGCTTGGAGACCAAGCCCCTACGGGATAAATCTTCTGTCAACTTGTCTATTGGCAGAGACGCTAAATTAAAATCCGACAAATTAACGTTAATATTAATTCCAGAAATAGCTGGAGGTTTTTGTGCTGGAAAATCTACACCTACTATTCCATCAGCACTAACTTCTGGCGGAATAGTAACTTTTTCTATTTCTATTTGTTTCTGATTCCAACTAAATAAACCATTGAAAGATTTTTGAATAATTGGTAATTCTGAAAGTGTTAATTTTGCTTGGGCTTGAATTGCTTCTGGAGTTAAATTTGCTAGACTTCCTGATAAGTCAATCTTGCTATTAAATAATCCTCCAATTACAGGTAAATTTTCGGCTTGACCTAATAATTGTTGAGCCTGTCTAATCGCAGCAACCGCTGGTTTTGCCTCTTCTTGTTTTTCTATTGCTGCGGAAAACTGCTCTAAAGGAATTTCGTCTCCTACTACAACAGCTTGCCATTTTTGACCAACTAATTCCCCATTAATATTTACTGCTCCACCCTCAGCAAAAATTAGTTTTCCTTCTGCTTCAGCAGCTATAGCTTCTGGGTTTAAATTATCTAAATTTCCAGCTACTTTCGCATTACCAAGAATATTCCCATTTATTGTGTCTAAAGAACTTAAAATTTCTGGGGAAACTACTCCTATTTCTTTAGCTATTTTTTTGACAAAACTTAGAGGGATAGGGTCAGCGATCGCTACTCCTTCAAAATTTCCTTTATCTAATTTACCAGTAGCATTAATTGTGTTATTTCCAATTATTAATTTTCCACTTCCATCAGCAGCAATAGCTTTAGGATTCAAATTATTTAAGTTGGCAAATATGCTGAGATTACCAAAAAGTTCTCCTTCTATTCCTGGTGGTAAAGTTGCGCTAGGGGGAATGGCAACTAAACCAGTTTTTCTGATTGTTTGTTCTAGACGACGTAAACCAATTTTGTCTGTTTCTACATCAGCAAAAAAGTTTCCTCGATTCAGTCTTCCATCAATATCAATTTCATTACCATCAATAAATATCTTACTTTTAGTATTTGCGGTTATTGCTTCTGGAGATAAATTTGTTAAACTTCCAGACAAATTAGCATTGAAATTTACTTGACTATTTAAAGATTTAACAGTCGGAATTTGAGTTTGTATAGTTTGGATTTGATTAGGTTCTACTGGTATTAAACCTGATGTTAAAATTGACTCACCTAAATCTAAAAGAGGATTTACTGCTAATTTACTGCTATTCACTGAGGCTTGAAAATTTCCTTGATTTAATCTTCCTTCAGCGTTAATTGTTCCTCCAGCAATAATAACTTTGCCATCTCCATTAATAGTAATTCCTTCAGGAGTTAAATTATTAATATTTCCAGATACCGTCGCTCCACCTTGAACTTTTCCATCAGTATTTCTTGGTAAAATATTGCTTCTGAGAGAAACTATTCCTGTTTGTGCAAATAATTTTTCTACGGCAGTTAGAGCTATTTGATTTGTGTTAACTGTGGTTTGGAAATTTCCTCTATTTAAGTTACCTGTGGCGTTAATTGTTCCTGCTTCAATTTTCAGATTTCCGGTTAAATCTCCTGTGAGATTTTCTTTTAAAAATTCTGGGTCAAGGTTCGTTAAATTTCCTGATAAGTTAACCTTGCCATTTAGCAGACCGTTGAGAGATTTTACTCGTGGAATATTTGTCTTAATTAGATTTAATTGTTGCTGGTCAGTGATGATTCCTGAATTTACCGCAGATAAGCCTAAATCTAGTAAAGGATTAATTGGCAATTCTTCAGTATTTACTAATGCTTGGAAACCACCATTATTAACTTTGCCACTAGCATTAATTATGCCATTAGCAAGATTAACATTCCCGTCAAAATTACCTGTTACTCCTGCCAAACTTAAATTATTTAGATTCCCAGATACAGTTCCTTCACCATTAATTCTGCCATCAGTTTGACCAGATAATATTGGATTAGGACTTATCAGAATATCTGAATTTCTGGCAATTCTTTCTAAAGAACTTAAACTGAGTTGAGTAGCTGTTCCCTTTCCTTGCCAATTACCATTATTTACTTCACCATTCAGATTAATTTGACCACCAGCAATATTAGCTAGCCCGCTCGCATTTCCATTAATACTATTAATTGAAAACTTACTTGTCAGACCAGAAAAATTTGCTTTACCATTAACAAGACCTTCTAATCCTGATGGTAAACCCAAAGGTTGTAAAGGTTCTAAATTATCTAAATTAATTTGATTAGCAGTAGCGTTAATTTGCCAATTTTCCAAGTTAGCATTGCCATTAATATTAACCGTTCCGCCACCAATTCTGACAATAGTATTTTTAATATTTGCCTGACTATTAATAATATCAACTGCACCACTCAAAGGATAAACCGCTTTTGGTAACTGCCATTGAATTTGCCCTTTAATAGTTTCTAGCGGACCAGCAATTTTAACATCCGTAGAAAAGTCACCTATGGGAAGAGGTGAAGTAAAACCATATTGTTGAGCGATCGCTTCCACTGGTAAATTTTGCACCCGCAAGTCTAAGTCAACTATTGGGTTAAATTTCGTTTCTTGTTCCTGATTCTGTGTAGATGCTGAATACAAATGTAGGGACGTTGCATGCAACGTCCCTACGTCCTGACTTTTAACTTCCTCCGACTCCTGACTCCTGACTCCTTCTTCCAGAATAACAACTCCTTTTCCACTAATTTTACCTCCCACTACTGGATTAATTTGTAAGTCGGAGAAACCAGCAGTCACATCAACAAGTTGAAAATCTTGATTTAACTCAGGACTAATAGTAAACTTCGTAGCGATATCTTTAAATCTTAACCTGTCAACTCTTGTAATTTCCGTACTCTCTATTTTTCCTGACACCACTGGTTTGAGTAAACTTCCAGAAAGGTTAACATCAGTTTTTACTTCTCCTTCTACCAAAGGTCTGAATTCTTGAATTTGACTACGAATTTGTTGAAGTTGCTTTCTCGTTTCTGCTGATGTAGTGTTATTCGAGAGTAAATTAATTTCTCTTGTCGCAGTATTAAACAGAGTGTCGAAAGTAACAGGCAAAACTTCCGCCTGCAAATCAAGTTTAATATTTTCTAAGTCTAAGTCTCTTGCTGTTTCCGCTGCACCTCGAACTTTTAACCCAATGTTCCCGTAGTTCGCATTTAAGTTTTCGACATTAACTTTTGGCCAAGCAATATTAGCAACCGTATTTAGGTTAACTGAGTTGCTCAAAATATCAGTATTAGCTTTCAACCGCTGTAAGCTAACCTTTCCTCTAGCATCCTGCAAAATATCTGCAATATTTTCAGATATTTTAACCTGAGCGCGGAGGTTCGCATCTAACTCCCCACTTTCTACATATATATCAGGAATATTTTCTATAGCTAATGCTAAAGGAGCAAATATTGGCAATTGCAGTTTTTTTGCTACAACATCAGCATCAATAACGGAAGTTTTAAGATTAGCATGAGCATTAACTTTAAAATTACCACCATTTAAAACCTTGCCATTAAGATTTATTAACCAACGTTCTTCTTCATCTTCAGCGAGAACTTCGCTTTTGCTTAAATCTAACAGAATGGGAGTAGCAGATTTTCCCTTTGCCGACGGCTCAATAGTAACATTTAGTTTGGGGAAACTTAGCTTTTCAATGTCAATATCTAATGGTGGAGGAGGTAACTGTGCTAATTGTGGTATGGCAAATGAACCATTAGCTTCTTGCTGTACAATTGCTTGAGATTCTCCGAATGTAATATCCAGTTTTACGGTTTTGAATAAAATTGGTCCAAGAGGAAATGTGACTTTGACTACTTCTGTAGAGGCACTAATTGAGTCAGTTGAGGTCGCAGGTAGGGACGAAGGGCCAAATTCTATGTAACCGAGGCCAAACTTTCTGAGTTCTCCCACTTGGACTGGTCTTTGCATTAGTCTGGTTAGACTGTCACTGACCATTGGAGCTAATCCTTCTTTGACCCACCAACTTACTGCTATTCCCCCTGCTACTGAAACAGTAACTAATCCCAGACCACTAATAATTATTATTCGTCTCCATTTTCTGGGGGTGGAAAGGTCTGTTTGGTCATTGGGATTTTCTGGGGTGCTTGTCATAAGTAATTCAAAAGTTAAAAGCTATAGTTAAAAGTTTAAAATTTCTTTTAACTATAGCTGCTAGATTCTATCAATTTTAGTCATAGCTAGAATTTAACTTTTGAATCGTTACTTATTACTTTAAATTTTTAATTTTTAATTTGGAAATAGCATCTTGTTATTTTAATCAGGACTAAAGCCAAGCGTATTAAACTATACATCATTTATAGAGATTAACAGCCGTTGACAGATCGATAACTTGTATTTCTGCAAAGCTGAACTACGCGATCGCCTACCAGTTTGCCGATAGTTTTCTTCAAAACAAGTTGGCTTTCGCTGGCATAGTCGGCAGGTAGTTTAGAACATAGTTGGGTCATTTCAGTTATCAGTTATCAGAAGCGTAACGCACCATAACCTTTCGTTGAATAAATGCACAACCACCAAAATGATAATTTCAAGAATTAAGAATGCGCGAATTACCTCTCCTTGAAAAGAAGAGGATTGACGAACAGGAAAATTTTTATTTATTATCCCCTTAAAAGGGGAGGCTTTAAACCACAATATTTCGGTAATCAAATTCCTCTAATGTCACTAGAGAACTCGATCATCTTTTCCGATCAAAACTAGGAATAATTAGTGAAAGTTAATTATTAGCAGATTGTTCCTGTCGCTTGTTTCTCACGGGATCGGTTTCTAATTTTACATACAAAGAATCAATTCCCTCCTTTTCTAAGAGTTCTAATATTGCTAAGTTTAATTTTCTTTCAGCAGCAAAATAAAACCTAAGAGATTCGACATGAGCCCTGATTTCGATGACACGGGCATTTTGTTCAAATTTTTTAAACCTGACTAAACATTTTTCATAACACCCTTCAATCAATGCTGGCAATTTCTCAATTTCCTCACAAACCCGACTGGTTTTCTGAGCTGAAATCCCATCAATTTGTAGGTGCAAATTAATCCCACATTTCCCTTCTTCAGAAGCATTTTGTGACCAGTTGGCAACGATTCCAGAAATCATTTTGGAATTGGGCATTTTCGTAATAGAACCCCAGACAGGATCGTGAAGGGTTGTGGTTCTAAAACCAATACTTAAGACTTGTACCATGTTTTGGAATCCTGTAATGACCAGGGAATCGCCTTCTTGATAAATAGCATCAGAGTAAATAACAACTGTACAAAACCAATCATAAAGTAGGTCTTTAAAAAGCAAACCCAAGGTGATTCCTGCCCCTCCAAGTAAACCAACAAGGGCAGCAGCAGATTGTCCTAAAAATAGCTCACTAATCTTCAAAGCTAGTACAATAATTGTGATAGCTTGAAAAATCTTTGGCAAGAAAGGTTTTAGTAAGTGATCTAGTTCAGTATCAGTCCGGAGTATATAATTAGCAATAATTTGAGCTAGCAGTGAAGATGCTCTATAAAAAACATAAGCTACAATAAAAATAGTGATAATATTGATAAATCCATCCAAAGCTTTCGTTACTTGAGGACTTAAATCTTCTTCTACAATAACTTTTGCTAACCATAATCCACCAAAAAGAATTAACAAACTGATAGAAGGCTTGAGGATGGCAACTAAGTCGTCATCTAAAGATGTCTTGCTTTTGCTCACAACTCTTTCAATGCGCTTAATAATAACTGTGGCAAAAAATTTTCTTAATATCTGTGTGAAGGCTAAAATAACAATAACAGCAACAATTTTCAGAATAACAATGGTCAAACCAGAGTAATCAATGTTTTGAAGACTGTTTTGAAGACTGTTTTGAATGCTCTTCCAAATTTGTTCCATAATTAATATCTTCTCAAATTGATTTTTTTAAGACACGACTTATGCAAAACCTAAGTCATTAAGTCATTGCGACGATAGGAAGCAATATCACTATTTGCTGTAATAATTTGTTCATTTTCTTGATTAAAAAATATATTTTTCTTTCCCACTCACTTTCTAATTAAAAATTCATGTAGTTAGTACAAAACAAGGACTTTGCTGTATAGCACAGGTATTGATATCGATCGCTGCTCCATTGTCCAAGCAGAGTCCTTATTTATGCCCTCGGTTCTAAGCCATCGGAGCAAGCAACGGCTTAGTCGTGTTTATTTGGGCATATTCAAATAAATCTATGATATTACCATCAGGATCAATAAGACTCATTTTTGGTCCCCATTGAGTTTCTTCTGGTAGTTTGTAAAGGTATTGTCTAAAAAACTCAGTTTGATTCAAAATAGTTGCATGGGAAGGTACCTTGAGTCCGATTTTAATATTCTTTGTTGGATTTTGGCTGCCAGAATCTGGAAGAGGATATATTTCAAGTAATACATCTCTACTTTTACAGACAAGGTGTTCATCCCCATCTCCATGTTTATGTTTTTCAACATTAAAGCCTATTTTGGAATAGAACTTATCTAATTCAACTAGATTGCGTGAATATATCACAATATAAAAAATCAATGGTTCCATTATCATCACTTTTACTCTAACTATTTACTGGAGTGCAATTCCTTGTCTAGGTGCAATATCAAGCTCATCAATAGTACAATTTGTTGAATTTTTTAGCATAAACAACACGCTATCAGCAACTTCATCACTTGAAACCATTTTTTTATGGTTGTAGTCTCCTTCTATATAATTCCAGATATCAGTATCTACAGACGAAGGATTGAGAATCATAACCTGAATGTTATACTTTCTGAGTTCTTCTTTGACAGCTAAAGACATTCCTCGCAAGGCAAACTTTGATGCACAATGAATACTAAAATTTGGATATGCTTTCTTACTTAAACCTGAACAAATATTGATAATTGAACCTGAAGAGTTTTGTTTCATATAAGGAATAACATACTTCATGGTTAGGAATGAACCCTTTAAATTTGTATCAATCAAAAGCTCCCAATCTTCTTCCGTCATTTCTTCAAGTAATCCAGTTCGGATTGTCGCTGCGTTGTTGATCAGGATATCAATCTTTCCAAAGCAGCGGTAAACGTCTTGAATAAATGAGGAAACAGCGATTCCGTTCCTAATATCCACAGCACGGCAAAGTGGAGAATTATTTGCAACTATTTTCAATTCCTTTTCAAGTAAGTCTAAATCTTCTTCATTTTTTGAACACATTGCTAAATTTACTCCTTCCTTTAGCAACATTTTACTAATCGCTTTTCCTATGCCTCGTTTTCCGCCAGTTACTATGGCAACCTTTCCATTTAAATCCATCATTCTCCTTTGATACAGCACTTTCCGTTGTTATGATTACCTGGACTGACTTGGACTTCTTTGAATTTATTAATCAAAAATCGAATTAAGATATCTCATACCCATTCCGTAGCACAACAGAGTAATCCAAAGACTCCATAACAAGTTTAGTGGTAATCTCTCTCTGTGGATAATCGAAAATTATAACTTTCTAAGTTATATAAATTTATAATTAATTGTTTTATTTTTATTAGTTTTGTTTATAAAGCGTTCAATTACTTTTTAACTTCCCTGGCGGGAAGTCCCGCGCTCTCCCGGAGGGGAGCGTCGTATGGGAAAGCCAGGGCCAAGATTCGGATATCTCCACAAATAAAATGTTCCGATCCCCTTGACAAGTAGGAGGCATTTTGTTGTGATGGTTATAGTTGATATAAGGTCAACGAACACAGGGGGAGGACATCACCTCTGTCAAAACAGCGGTCAGTTTTTTTCCTGACTGAAGAATCCCTCGTTCGTCATGTCGCGTAAGCGCAACGTCGGGAGTATGTCAAGGATTTGCAGCGATTTTTATTTTGGTAGACCACAAGTAGGGAAGTTCCATGGAACTTCCCTACTGGATTTTGGTTGTGACAATGTTGATTGTTTAAATTTTTTGAATCCTTTATTTGATTGTGTCTTCAACTATTTAGTCTAAACTCTATGTAAGGAGCAAAAGGATAGTGACAGTTGAAATCATTATTCCACAAAACTTTCGCTCTTAACGTCACTGTTGTCACAGTTGCTACTCAAATGCCAGTTATCAGTACCTCTGGCTAAAGTCAGAGGTAGATAGTCATTTCAGTTTAGATTCAGACAAGTTTTTCTTGCTGTGAAAAGGTTTCATTCTTGATTTTTGACAAAGAACAATGCAGTCCGAGGACCGATTTCAATCCCACCACGATTGGGAGAACCCCATTTGTTAATGTACTTTTGACCGTCATCACCGTAGTCTACACACATTTCAAAGTCGTATTGAAGTTCGTCGTAACAACCTACTGCTAAACCAGGCATTTTGGCTGCTGTAACATCAAATGTTTCGCCAGATTTATTAATAATGGCTAAACCTTTGTCTCCACGTTCGATAAATAGCAAATTAGGACTATCTGCACTGTCAGCAATTTCGTTACCATTGCGATAGTATTGAGATTCTCCCATCATTTCTTCGTGAAATTTTGTGCCAGCAACAATTGTAGGCTCAAAAGCGTCAAAAGTTAAAATCAAGGGTGTTCCTTCTTTTCTCCCTAAAACGTAAGCTGTTGCTAAAACTAAATCGTTCTTGTCAAATTTCCAATTATCAAACTGTCCTATTGCCCAAGTGTCGTGGTTACGAGCAAAGGTAACAGCATTGTCTCCAGGTACAGCACGCTGAGTATCTGCTGGATTAACTAAAGAGCGCAAGTCTCCCCCGTAAGTAAAAGCACTTTTCAAGGTATTAACCAGTTGAAAATCCGTTACTTTGGGAAACACTGGAATATATTTCATGCTCTCGTCATAGTTGCGCCCAATAGCTTCACCATAGTAAAACTTATCTTCAGGGATAACTTCGACGATCTTCTCTAAATCTTCAACAGAAATATGTTTGACAGCATCAAAGCGGAAACCGTCAATTCCCATATCCATCAGTTTTTGCATATACTCATGCTGTTGCTGTTGCACATAAGGTAAGTCTGTCCTCAAATCTGGCAATCCTTCCTGATCATTAGGACTGCATAACCAATTATTTTCAACTTCGTAGGGATTATTATAGTCGCCGATACATTTTGCCTCGCGGAAATATTCCTTTTTTGGGTAGAGCGGATATGCTTCAGGGAAAGGTGCAACATCTTTATAGAAACGATAATTAGCCATGTGATTAAATACCACATCAGCAATAACTTTAATTCCCCGTTCGTGAGCAGCGTCAATCAAATCCTTTAAATCTTGCTCCGAACCTAGATTTCCCTCTAGAACGTAATCAAATGGCTGATACTGAAAGTACCAATATTTGTCTGAAGTGCAGGCATCATCTTCCCGTCCTGGTGTTTGATTGGGAGGGGAAATTTGAATATAGTTATATCCTGCTGCTTCAACTTCAGGCAGTTTTGCTGTGACGTTGGCAAAACATTCGTCGAAAGCATGGTAGATAACATCTGCTTTAGCAGGAGCAGCATTGGAGGTTATTCCAATAGTTACTGCTAGGAAGCAGGTACAAACCCAGGTTATGAGAAAACTGAAAGCTAAACGATTTTTGGTCTTCATAAATACGATTCCTGTTTCTATTTTAATTGCTGGACTTACACTCATTTAATACATTGGTAATTGTAAGATGCCAGGAGCGGATAGTTGAGAATAGCGATCGCTCACTTACTGGATTTACACTCAATCAATGGGTTGGGAAATTTCCCAACCCATTGTCAGATGCCAGGGTAGATTTATTTCATCTACTTAGTTGAATAACGTTTCTCAACCTGCTGAATAATTGTCTCCCAAAAATCTTCTTGAGCCACATTTTCAATAGGTTGGGCAGGCAAGGGTGTGGGTTTGATCGCCTTTTCCACAGCGTTGACAGGCATGATTTCGGATTCCATCGCTACTGTAGCTGGAGAATACCAAATCGGAGAGGTATACGCCCGCTCTTGTAAGGTGAGGGGAATATCATCACAAACGATGTCTATTTCCGGGTCTGCTTCCGCAGCGGCACAAGCGGCATCCCACTCATCGCCATAAAACGCCTTGTCGTAACCCGTCCAACGAGGAGTTGGAACTTCCAACACCCGCGCGTAATAAAACGCCCGTTGGGAGTCATCGAAGTGGGGGTCTGTCCAGACCGTTTCGAGGTAGTCAGCACCGCTGGTGGTGTCCCAGGTTGCCGTTTCTGTGTCTACTGTGTTTTCGATCGCGGGAACTTTGCCGAGGCTATCAGCGATGCGTTCCCCAGACCAAGCCACGTCGAAAACTTCCTCCTGGGGTTCGCCAGAGTCATCGAGCCAGCCTTTGATGATTTGAATCCGGTCTAGATTTGCGCCATAGGAATCCGAATCTTTCATCGCTGCCACCATAAACGTTGGAGACGTAATCGGCGGTGCTGGAGGTAAATCGCTACCCATAGGAACTCCTTTGTCGTAGCCCTCTTCAGCCAGATCATCTAGATCGGAGTCAGTGAAGTTCCAACCACCAAAGAAGCGAACTTTCATGCGCGGTCCGGTGGAGGCATACACTTCGCGCCGTTCCATAGCATCGAATAGAGCTTTACGGGTATTTTCGGTAGCCCAAACTCCCATAAAGCCAGAAGACCCATACTGCCATCCAAAACGACCAGTACCATGAGTCTCTGATGCCCGTTCGGCACTAGGAGCTTCATTGGGGAACTTACCCATGTAACTATTCTCTTCTACTGCTGACACAGCAATATGAGAATCTGTAGAACCTGCCAGACCAAATTTGAAGGGGTTCGCACCCAGGCTGGCTTCAAGTTTGAGCCCATTTTTCAGAGCCGGACGAGCATACTCATGCTCAAACATCGCTTTGCGGGCCTCGGGATCGGTTTCAGGGGGTTTTGGGAAGCTCATATCCAGGTTGCCTTCTTCCCAACCTGCAATCTCAAAGTCCGCAAATTCATCTTGATCGGATATTTCTGGATGAGTCTCACTGGTACCTTTAATCTGCGTGACTTCGTAGATTGGTTCCCAAAGCTGTCGCCGTTTAGCGTAGTCTTCAGTTAAGGGATTACCATTATGATCGATTTCCGCAAACATCAAACCGTTGCTAATATTACCATTGTGAGGAATCGCTAGCACATCACCACCTGTTTTATCCTCATAGTTTTGCATCCAAGCCCAAAGGTATTCTGGATTAGTGCTTTGGTCTGTGGTGAAAGGAACTAACTGCTTGGCTTTGTCCCCATTATCTCGGTAGATGATGTTGCGGTGTAAGTTGTTGCCACCCAGCAACGAGGTCCACTCATAACCAATGACTGCGGTAAAGTTGCCCGGATCGTTATAAGCTTCTGCTGCATCAATTATTTCCTGCCAAGCTGTTTGGAACTCTTCAGCAGAGGGAAACATACATAAGGGTGCTTTCCCTGCGGCAAAGGCTGTGCTAATTTCTGATTGAGCTTGAGCAGCCTCATCTCCACCTGCGATAGTCATATCATACCAGGTATTGACCTGCTCTTGATCGGAGCCACAGTCTGTGGGAGGATTGAACAAAAACTGCCCAAAAGCTCCTAATCCGTCCGTGTGATCGGTAACAACCAAAAAATCTAAGGGACGAGAAAGCTTTACGGGTTGTCCTGCATCAATCGTGACTTCATTGCCTTTAGCAAATTCATAGGACTCTGCTGGTGTCAAAAGAGTTCCAGCAGCTCCTGCATCAAAGGAATAAATAGTGTGCAGGTGGGTATCGCCCCAAAGGACATCTTGAGGATGCTTCACATTGGGAGAGTAGCACTCCGCATTGGGGTCGAAGCGGCAATCTACTTCAGGCACAGAGTGTGAGGTTTCTTTCCCAAATATAAAGTCGTATTCTCCTGGGATCGAGGGAGTTGCCAGGGCGCTGTTGGCACCGAGGAAGATGCTACCAAGGAAGAGGAGAGAGCAAAGTCCGGCCAAAAGCCGTTTGACTTGCGAAAATATTCGATTCATTTTTTGATAACTCCTATAGGAATTGTTTTTTTTGGGATTTTTGAACCCTGGACTAGATATCCATAGGTTCAGTTTTTTGGCGGTAGCTTCTGGTTAGGCAGCGTTCAGCTCCGCTGGTGTTGGAGGCGATCGCTCTATTGCTGGACTTACACTCAATCAATGGAGGTGGAAATTACCAAGCCATTGCGAGATGCCAGAATTGTAGCCAGTGAGTAGGGTGTGTTAGCGGAGCGTAACGCACCATAACCTGTCGTTGGATAAGGGATGGTGCCCTGCGACGGATTGAGAATTCTCGGATGAGAACATGAGATTTGTGGCGTCTAACGCACCCCCTACTAGACCGAAACTGTTTTTAGTACCGCTCTAAAAATGTAGGTTGGGTTGAGGTCGGAAACCCAACAAAAATCTTGGTAATGTTGGGTTTTTCCGTTGGAAATGCTCCGCAAACGTGTCCTCAACCCAACCTACGAATAATGGACTCAATCAATACAGTCTTGATATTGCGAACCTTGTCATTGATAGATTGCCTTACCCCCAAAACGCCACAATTCGCTGAATACACCAGAACGATGCCATCGTCCCAATACCATAAGTAGGCATCCATCCCAACCAGCGAGGATAGTTCTCTGAACCCAACCGTTTCAGACTTTCCATCACCGCAATAACCCCCAACACAAACGCTAGTTGTCCTAATTCCACCCCAACATTGAAAAACAACAAAGCCGGAGGAATATCTTGCGGAGGCAAACCTACCTCAGTCAACGCTCCCGCAAAGCCAAAGCCATGCAGCAGGCCAAACGTCAGAGCCACCAACCAGGGATATTGTTCAGTCAGTCCGGGTTTTCCCATCCGACTATGAGCCAGTTCCGAGGCCAAAAATAAAATACTTAGAGCAATAACAGCTTCTACTGGAGCTTGAGGCACATTCACAAAACCCAAAGTAGCCGCCCCCAGGGTGACACTGTGGGCTAGGGTAAAAGCAGTAATGGTCTTGACCAAACGCCAAGAGGGGCCAACGATTAACACCAGTCCCAAAACAAATAACAAATGGTCAATACCGCTGAAAATATGTTCGACTCCCAATTTCAGATAGGTTTGCCCAACAGCAAACACAGTCGTTTTTTCTGGAATCACAAACGTTTCTTGTCCAGTGGGCAACATGGTAGTTTGGGAGTGCCCATCGGCCCATTCCACTCGCAACAGCACTTCCACAAAATTTTTCACCAGTCCAGGAAAAGCAATAGTTGACTGAGCCAATCCTTTTTCACCACAATCTAATGTCCATCGAGAAACAGAAGTAGCGATCGCTTCCGGAGTAATGGCTACATTACAGTGTTTGGGAAAAACGGGGCGAATAGCGATTGGTGGTCCATAGCCATCATCCCCAGAACCAAAGCTTGGAGGTGTTTTCCAGAGGACATTGATTTGACCAGATGGTTGTTCTCGTAATTCCAGGTAGGCGGTTTGAAAGCCGTGAGCTTCAGCCGGAGTAGGAGAAAATCCTAGAGTTATACCCACCAGGAGTATTAGACAAAGCCAACGTAGTAGCGGGTTCAAACTAAAATTGTGGATCGGGAGCGAGACCTCTCCCCCAGCCCCTCTCCTGCAAGGAGAGGGGAGAATTTCTCCCCCAACGCTAGCAGGGAAAGGGGTTGGGGGATTAGGTTTTTTCAACTGACATTTTAAAGCTAGACGCCCTAGTAGTATCAAGTTCATGCGTCGCCCTCCTGAAGTTCTTGATTTAGAGCCTCCTCATCAATAGAAACTGTGTAGCGATCGCGCAATTTTTGATAAAATAGTTCATCCTGTTTTTGCTTCTGGTCTCTGAGGTAGTCTAAACGGACATTCTTTCTCACCTCTGCCAAAGTTGCTGGATGACCAGGTTCAATTTGAGTGACATTGACCAAATGACTGCCATAAGCTGAATGAAACGGGCCTTGCCAACCTTTCTCTGTCACCTCTGCCATCTCCCGAGCCAAAGTTCCCCCAAAAGTATTGTTGAGGGTTTTAGCTGAAGCCAAAGTATAGGTTTTCGGCAACATCGAGCGATCGCCTCTGGGTTGGGCCCGGTTAGGTTCATTCTGTAGTTGAGTTAGGAGATTTTGAGCGTCTGTATCAGTTTCATCTCCATGTAGTTCTTGGCTAAAATAGACTTGGTTAAAGCTAAACCGTCCGGGTATGGTGTAGCGTTCTGCATGAGCATCTAAATAACTTTGCAACTCTTCATCCGATGGTTCTTTGATACCTGCCACATCTTGGACCAGGAACTGCATCTTTTGAATTAGCCGTCGCCTCACAATAATGTCCTTGTCATCTAACCCCAAGGCTAGAGCTTCCTGATACAAGACCTCATCGTGAACATAGTTATCTACTAATTTTTGCAACTGTTGGGGAGTTGGCTTTCTGCCCCACTGCAACTTCCAGGTTGCTTGCAAAGAATTAATTACAGGACTAGAAACTTCAATTTGTTTGGCAGAAGTAGATGTTATCGAAGGACTACCCACCCAAAAATACAGCCCAAAGAGCAAAGCTCCCAAAACCAAGAAGTGTAGCAATGGTTCTCGTAAAATGCGAATCAGTAGTTCAGGTTTATTATTGGTTTGAATTGATATTTGAGACGTTAGGGTTTCTTGATTTATCGGTTTTTCTGCTGTTTTCTGCATAAACTGTCACACATTGAAATTGCTTTTTTGCATTAGTCAAAAAGCTGAATGCTTATTTTGACTTTTAACTTTTACAGGACTTACCAACGGACACTAAATAGACAGAGGGCGTTTTGCTCCGCAACATATAAAGCGGAGCTTTGCCTTAGCAAATGCCATTCGCCCTTACATATGGTGTTTTCAAGGGAGTTGCATGGGTAAGTTCTGTTTTAAATTTTGAGTTGTGAATCAGGTACGGCTCGAAGTACAATCAAGCCTATGTAGGATAGTTGGGCTTTTAATTGCTCCTCAATAGTATTAGTAATCCCTTGGCTCTCCTGAAGAGATAAAGTGGGTGGTAGCATGATGTCCATTTCCACATGGAGGCGATGTCCTAGCCAGCGAGTCCGCAGGTTGGCTATGCTATTGGGGTCTATTTCAGCCACATGACTGACTGCATGGTTGAGGGATTCAAGTATCTCTGGTTCCACTCCATCCAGCAGACGACTAAAAATGGTCTGTCCTGACTCCCAAACGATTTTGAGTAATACTAAGGTTATGACTAAACCCATGACTGGATCTGCCCAGGAATAGCCTAACCAAACACCTACAGCACTAAGTAACACTGCCAGACTAACCAAACCATCAGCCAAAGCATGATACCCATCGGCAACAAGGGCAGCACTATTAATTTCGCGACCAACTCGAATGCGAAAAACGGCCACTATTTCGTTGCCGATAAAGCCGACAATAGCAGCGATCGCTAATGCCCCCAAATGATGTAGGGGTTGGGGATGGTAAAATCGATCCACAGATTCATAGGCGGTAATCATGGCACTTAACAAGACAATGACCACAATCATTACCCCTGCCAAATCTTCCAATCGCGCAAAGCCATAGGAAAATCTGGCTGTTGGCTTGCGTCGTGAAACGAGAAACGCCACGCCCAAAGGCACGGCAGTCATGGCATCCCCGATGTTGTGAATTAGATCCGCCAGGAGAGCCACACTACCAGAAAGCCAGAACACTATCGCCTGTAAGACAGCAGTAATGAGTAAGCCCACCAGGGACCATTTCACAGCCCAGATGCCTCGTTCCGAGCTAGCGATTTCGGGGTCTATTATCCCGTGGGTGTGGGTATGACCATCATGGTGGTGGTGATGATGATGGTGGTGCTGTTTTACCTTGGGTTGGGTAATTTGAGGTACATCATCAGTCAGGATAGATGTAGGAAGTTGGGTCATTTCAGTTATTAGTTATTCAGTTATCAGGACCGACCAATGTTTGCACAGCATGACCTAGGAAAGCCAGAGGCTGCAAATATTGAATTTTCTTTGATCTAATCAAGGTAAGTAATGACCACTCTGTTGTGCTATGGGGTAGGCCAAAACTCTAACTTCACATTAGTGGTAATCTATCTCTGTGGATAATCAAAAATTATAACTTTCTCAGTTATACAAATTAAATAACTAAGTTTAAATTAACATTAGTTGTACTTATAGCTTGTTTGATTATTTTTTTTGATGTGCTGGTGTAAAAGTAAGTTGATTGATGAATATAAACAATACTCAAACTACCCAAGCTAAAGATGAGCTGGGGATAAGCAATCCGAAGATTATCTCCAAATCATTTACAGATGTGGAGCATTTCAAAGAGTTTTATCGTAGGCACGAAATAATACAACTTACTCCTGGTTCTCTTCAAGGCAGTTTTTTGTCAATTCAGCTTGGCAACTTATATTTCGTAGGTCATCACACTAACCAAGGAGTTCAATCTTTCGGTGAGCCGAGAAAGGAATACATAGCTTTTGGGGTACTTTGGTCTGAGAATGAAAAGGAATATTACTCCCTCCGTCACCCTGTCAAGCCTCAAAGGACTCTTTTTGGTTTCAATAATAGGGAAGCAGACTTAATATGTCCTCAAGGTGGAAGGATGACAAATATTTTAATCCCTGTTAAAACTTTTGATGCTTATGCAAACCAACTACAACGTCACGATCTAGACGATAATTTCCGGAGTAAAAATCATGTAAATTTGCTCCCAACAGGGATGAAAGAAATTAAAGATTATCTGAAACAACTATTTTGGTTAGCACTACACCAACCGACTTGGTTTCAAAACCCTCATATTGAGAAACTCGTTGCTGATGATTTAGTTCCTTTGTTGATTAGTCAGATTCCCATCAAGTTAAATTCTAAGTCTTTTCTCAAGCCTTCCCGAAGAGCAAAGTTGATTGCCCAAGCAGAGAAAAAAATGTTCGCACACTTAGAACAACCTCTGACTTTAAAACAACTAGCTGAAAATTTAGGCTGCAGCAGTTGTGCGTTATCTTTTGGTTTTAAAGACTTATTTGGCGTGAGTCCCATGCGTTATCTCAAGGTGCAACGACTTCATGCAGTGCGACAACACCTGAAAGCAAGCCAACCGGAAAATTGTACCATCGCCATCCTCGCCAGTGAATTTGGGTTTTACAGTCCGTGTCATTTTACTAGCGATTACAAAGCCATGTTTGGGGAGTTGCCTTCAGAGACGTTGTTAAATAATTGATAATTGATAATGGATAATTGATAATTACCTCTCCCTAAAACGGATAGGATTGAATAAAAGGAAATTTTTTTTTGTTTCTCCTATGGGGAGAGGCTTTATACCTTGATTTTTCGGTAAAGAAGACATAGGAGGCGATCGCTAATATTATCTACTAGATATAGCAATCCTAAATAGGTTGTAATATAGAATCCGGTTGAACAGTTGTCATTGCGAGGATAGGAAGCAATCTCATTGATTTGGGAGATTGCGTCCTTCCACTCCGTTACAGTCGCAATGACGCAGGCTATAGTAATTATCCGGATTCTATATCATATAAAATCCTGCTGAAAAGTTGAAAAGTGCTTATTCCAGGATAGAAAGCAATCTCGCGTACTTATGAAATTGCTTCCTTCCAATTCTTTTCAGTCGCAATGACTTACAATCTAATCATCTTGATTTGATATCAAATCTTTTCATCTAAATGCTACAATGCCAACAAAATCTCCATCTCATTCGTCAACCCATCCGACCAACTTGCCGTTACCCCAATACCACGAATGGAATCCAAAATCGCCTTTATCTCCGATGGCATCACCGCATTTACAAACGGATAACGATTCACCCAAACCATCGCCCGCTCCATATCCAAATACAAATACCCCTGATTCGACTTTGGCAAAGACCCCAGAATTTCCTCAAAACCTTCACTACCAATCAAACCATCATCAGGGATATTCATCATTACATCTATTAAAGGTCTTCCTATCGCCACAAACAACTTACTATCATCCAACCACCCATATCCAAAAAATGTACCAATACCAACCATCTGCCATTCCGTCAATGACTGCACTCCCATCTGTTTCTCCTTAACTGCCACACCCCCATTTTTAATCGCCATCTGATTTAACTTTTTCAACGTTACCTCAGCAGCAGAGCGATCGCTTGTCTCAAAAACCATCGCTCCACCAACTCCAGTTGTAGCTAAGATTCCCTGATTTGATGCAATCAAACCAAGAGCAAATTCTCCATCCATCCAACTAAACACTTCTTTATCCACATCCAAATCTACTTCCTCAAAAGTCTTCCTCACCATATCCAAACCATTCTGCAAATCTTCATTTTCCTCTGCTTGAGTCACAAGTTGCGACCAACTTTGACTAATACCCATGCCACTGATAAACATTATTGTCTGCGCTGGAAACCGTTGCAAAATTTCACCCGATACAGGTTGAGTTAACTCTGGAGACAATGGAGAAACCAACTTAGTAACTGCTCGCAACCGTACACCCGCATCATCAACTCCTATTCCCATCACCATCGAATCTATTTGCTCAAACTGCTCTAAACTAGCAGCAGATAACTTTTGCTCCTCCGGCAAATCATCTGCAAATTCTGTGACAAACTGACTATAGTTAGGAATAAAAATAGTAGCAATAGCATTCTCAACCCCCACATTCTGCTGTAAAGTTTCAGTAGCATTTTTACTCATAGAAACACTTTTACCCTGAAAGGTATCAATAGCATCTTCCACTGCTGCTGCTATAGGAGCGATCGCTAAATAATCTCCCAAAATTGCTAAATTAAAAGTTTTCCCAGTATCGTCAGTAACTTCTCGAATAGTCACCCCTTGATATTCTCTCTTTATTACCTTGCTCTCATCTTCCCCTTTCAACTTACTCACAAATCTCAAAGCTTCTAATTTATTTTTAATTCCCACTACCATCAAAATATTTACAGGATCGGTATTTTGCCCCTCTTCAGCAGGTACAAAAGCCAACATTACTCCTCCCAACCAAGGTTTAATATCTTTTTCCCAATCAATATTAGTCTCGGCCAAATTTTCTTGCTGAAATTCTGCATAACTCTGACCAATCAACTTTTTTGCTTCAGGAGTACCAAATTGTTCTAATTTAGTTATAGCTTCTTGATTAGGATGGAAAAAAGTGGCCATAATTGCCGATTCTGGCACAACTTGGGCGCTATTGAGAGGACTAGATACCTTGATTGCTATATTTTTAAAGTAAAGATATGTCGCAATACTGCCTGCTGCAATGACACTGACACCAGCAATTAAAAAGTTTAATTTTTTCACCATGGATTTTTTTGTGACCTAATATTTAAGTAAGTAGGTAGGCAAAACTATCTTAAATTATGACTACTAATTTATATTTTCCGTTTCCTGTTTCCCACTCAATAAATGTTCAATTAATCCAGATTAAGTAGGTTGAGTTTAACAAGTTAAACTCAATATTATCTACATTTTTGTTGGGCTTCTTTGTGGCTTGACCTAAGCTACTACCAATATTGATAGTCAGTAAATATTCTGCAGGTTGAGTTTAGAGTAATATAATTCCTATTATCAGTAGGAGCCAAAAGTTGTTCATTGCTGGAAGATAGAGTTATTATTCCTTAATACTAAATTATACTAATGCTACCTGATTTAATATTATTTAGGTTTTTGTTGAGTTGTGCTAGCACTTTTCATATTGCGTAGCAAAACCCAACCTATGACTAATATTTATAGTTAGCAAATATTCGGTAGTAGGCCGACACACTTAAAATTTTGCAATAGTAGGGGGAGTTACAGTTGAAATTAATACATCATATTTCAATGATATAGCAATTCTAAATGATTTGTGAGAATTTTTATAATAGTTAAGATTGATGAAAAACCTTCAAAATTCTGACTTCTGATTCCTGACTCCTAACTACAAAAAAAATATTACAATTGAAATAGGATTGCTATAAATCCTACCCTAATAGACAAAATTAGCTGTCTCATTCCACTACTATATAAAGATAAAAGTATCGTGAATAGATTTTTGAGTAATGAAAGTAGCTATTACAGGAGCAACAGGGTTTGTCGGTAGTCGCTTGGTCGAGCGTCTACATTCAGAGGGAGAACAAATATTAGTTTTGACCCGCAACCTAGAAAAAGCTAAACGAATTTTTCCTAACTCAGCCTATCCTAATTTAGAAATAGTTGCCTACCAGCCAAAACAGTCTGGTGGTTGGCAAAAATCTATAGATGGCTGCGACGGTGTAGTTAATCTGGCGGGTGCTGGTATTGCCGATGAGCGTTGGAATACCAGTCGGAAGCAAGAAATTATGGATAGTCGGAAGGTAACTACGGAAAAATTGGTCGAGGCCATCGCCCAAGCTAATTCTAAACCATCGGTATTGGTCAGTGGGTCGGCTGTGGGATATTATGGCACGAGTGAAACGGCGACTTTTGATGAAACTAGCAATAGTGGCAATGACTTTCTGGCGGAAGTTTGTCGGGAGTGGGAAACTGCTGCCCAACCTGTTAAGGATATAGGGGTAAGGTTGGTTATTTTGCGAATTGGTATTGTATTGGGTATGGGGGGTACTGTGTCGAAAATGTTAACTCCCTTCCAGTTATTTGCTGGTGGACCTATTGGTAGTGGTAGGCAATGGTTTTCTTGGGTGCATATTGATGATTTGGTAGGTTTAATTTTACATTCTCTACGCCACCCAGAAATGGCAGGAGTATTTAATGCTACTGCTCCTAATCCTATACGAATGGGAGAATTTTGTCAAGATTTAGGGGCTGCTTTAAATAGACCTTCTTGGATACCTGTACCTAATTTTGCCATTGAATTGTTATTGGGAGATGGTGCTGTAGTTGTATTGGAAGGTCAAAAAGTTTTACCAAAACAAACTCAAGCTTCTGGCTTTGAGTATCAGTATCCTAATGTTAAGCCTGCTCTAAAAAATATTTTGGCTTCTTGAAAGTTGTCAAATTTATCAAAAAGAATCAAGCTGCCATAATTAGGAAGGCAGCTTGCCCAAATCATTTTTCTATCTAAATCTATAGGTAGTTCAAACTTTTATTTTTGAACAGTTGCTGATTCTTCGATTAATTCTTTTGTTTCTTGCAAATTATCTGGATCTACATAATGACATACTGCATCATCTAGACAAATTAAAGCCCAACCAGACTCATCAATACTCATTAGTTTATAATCGCCTTCCTGAACAAAAAATCCTTTGTGGTTACGAGTTTCAGGCTTTACATTAACGTCATCTAGATTATTAACTTGATTATTAAATGTCATTGTACTTCAACTCCTTAGTATTATCTAAAATTAGGTTTGACTCTCTTAATTGAGATTTATACAAGAGACTGTTTAGTTCTCTAACTCAGCTTACTAACTACTAAAAAACTGTTTTAGTATCCCTAGGCTTACTTTGTATTTTGGGTACTTTGAGTACCAACCTCACATCCTAAAAAAAACATTTTTGACTGATTTGTGTTTAGTTAACCTACTTTTATTCTTGCCTAGTCAGTTTTTTTTGACTTTGAGCAATTTTTTTTCGGTTTTCATAGAATATTACTAATGCACTTCATCTTCACCTGGAATTGTGCAAATAATTTCTCTTAGCTAGCCTGACTTTATAGAATATTGATTGACTTAAATTTAAGTTTTATACTTAAATATTTGTAAGTTAATCCTCTTGTTCAGCTTTAACTAGAAAATTGCTGCCAAATTAGCATTTTTCAAGTTTTTGATCGATTATTATCTAGATAGTTAGTAGAGCTATTAAGCTCTTAGGGATTTTCTACTTTATGGTGATTAAGTAATCTCTGAAGTTCTACAAATAATAACATGATTTTTTCTGGTTTGACGTAAAGTTTTTATATGAATTATGAAGTTTTTTTAAAGGCTATACATTTGTCATTTCAGTCATTAGTTATAAATACCTATGACTGATTGAAGTTGGAAGCAATAAAATTCCTAATTTCCTTTTTTATCCCCTGAAAAGGGGAAGCTATTGACTTTATTTTTTAGTCAATTTTTTAATTTAGCCAAAAAATTTAGTTTAAACATCAAATAACCAACTGTTAACTCGACTAAGGCTAGGCCATTCACCTCTTCTATTGAAACCATCCTGAATATTATTTTTAATTTCTTCGAGCCAATCTTTATCAGCCATAATCATTTGCTGGGCTATCTCTACATGAGGTCTAACACCCTTTTCTCCTATTTCCAGCATTGCTAAAGCTAAATTAATTCTGCCTTGTGGATCGTCTGGATTAAGTTTAACTCCTGTTTTAGCTGCTTTATGGGCTGATTTAGGTTTTTTCTCTAATAGATATAACCATGATAAGCTAATCCAACTAGTACTACTTTTAGGAGAAAGGTTAGTAATTTCTTTAAATAATGGAATTAAAGTCTTTGGGTCTTCTCCAGCCTTATATCTTTCTAATCCTTCTTTATATAATTCTTCTGGTGTTTGAGTCATTTCAGTTATCAGTTATTAGTTAATAGTATCTCCTACTGAAAAGAAAGCAAGAAAATTTTCATCCTTTTTATCCCATTCAAACAGGAGGTTTGAGACCTTATTTCTAGATGGTAATACTCTAGGTTTTCTAGTTTAAAAAATTAATCACAAAAAGTTAAAAAGCAGTCAGTAGTCAGCAGTCAGCGGTCAGGATGATTGACTTTTTTTTAGGCCCTAGTCAGGTATTTCAACAGTAAGCAAGAGGTAGTTCCTCTGCAAGAGGCTAGGTGAAATGCTGATAGCTGATAGCTAGTTAAATTAGGGTTTGCTGATTAAACATCAAAGCATTGACATATAAAGGTTTGAGAATTTTAGGTCTGGAAAAAGTACCAGATTTTCAGTTGATGGAGCTGAAAAAGTGAGCATTTTAAGGTAATGTAAGGCAGAAAAATTAAGGGACTATTTTCTGACTACCTACTTTATAATTCCCATTCCTCCTGACTCCTGACTCCTTCTGGCTATTAAAAGACTTATTCAGCCAGCCCAGATTAAAGATTTGACACTAGAAAAATCAATTTACACAATATTTAGGGGCACAGTAAATACTGTACCCCTACCTTTCTAGAAGGAAAATATACCACATCTATCTATCTAGTTTATCTAAAGATGTAGTTTAATTTAATTAATATTTAAGCTGAAAAGGAATTACCACAACCACAGGTTTGAGTTGCATTAGGATTAGTAAACTGGAACCCACCGCCAATCAAAGCGTCACTATAGTCAAGCATCAAACCATAGAGATAAAGGATACTTTTGCGGTCGCAAACAACCTTAAACCCATCATAATCGAAAACTTCATCATCATCTCTAATTGTGCTAGGATCTGCAAAATCCATCATATAAGACATTCCAGAACATCCACCTTGACGTACCCCTACTCGTAGGCAAAGGTCTTTTCCTTGTTTCTCTCTCAAAGATAGAACCTGCTTTACAGCAGCTTCGCTCATCATAATCCCTTTTTGTTGAGACTGAGTAGTTTGTGTCATTTGTTTCTAGCTCCTTAACTGCTATAGCTGTCTATATAGTATAGTTATTTCTAACTACTTAGATATATTTTATATATATTCCTGAAAATCTAACTTATAACTACCTTGAATAATGATCATCAATCAAAATTTTTTGTTCAATATTAGGAACATTTTGGTTGAAAACCTGAGATTTAGGGAAAAATAACTTAAAATAGTATATAGCAATCCTCAACAGGTTGTAACAATTTAAAAACTAGAAATAAACTCCAAAACCCTTGCATATCAACTATTGCCTGTTACCTATTTCCCAAAATTGACAATATTTTGGACACAAATAAAATAGGATTGGTATAGTTTTTCTTCTTTTATTGTCTCTTTACCCTGCAACCAAGAACCCATAGTTTTGTACCTGAATTCTGATTGGAATTACAAGCAATAAATATTTAGTCCCTAAAAAATCCCATATACTGATTATACTTGTCTATAGTTGTTTTAAAGACTATCCTTACTAATGCTAGAATCATTGAAAGATGGGTATAAATATGTATCAAATCTCGGACACTTTTGTATGATTATATCACCCACTCGCTCCTAGCAATAGTTCAGTATCGTCAAAGAGACAATTCTCCTCATGCTAGCAAGACCGTTCCAGAAAAATGTATATAAAAATACATTGATAAAAATATGGTTTAAGGTCAAAGGAAAAAATATCCAGCAATTGCTTCACTTTCACAGGCTTAGTATATGGTAGCTCTCAATCCTTCAACAATTCGTAGGTTACAAAAATTACAACAAGTTCCTAGTGTATGGGAAGGCGATCGCCGTCCTATATATTCAGACTCCAGCTCTAACCCAGAATTAGAGTCAGAAAAAACAAACGAATGTATTATCTGGGTAGATGGCTCCCATGGCATGGTCAGAGCAATGGATATGGTAACGCCAGATACTGGCCCCGAAGCAATTGTTCGGACATTACTGAGAGCTATGGAAAATCCTCAAAGTCCAGCCCCAGCAATTAGGCCACAAAAAATAGTTGTCAAAGACCGAGAAATTCAATTTTTTCTCAGAGGGGTCTTACAAAACTTAGGAATTACAATTGATTATGTTCCAGATTTACCTCTGATTGATGAAATATTTCGGGGACTACAGGAAGTATCAGATAATCGTCCGCCTCAATTACCTCCGGAATATGCAGAAGCTTTAGTGGAAAAAGCAGATCAAATTTGGGATGATGCTCCTTGGGAAATGTTAGGAGAGCATCAAATTATCTCTATAGAACTTAATCAATGGGATATTGAAAATCTATATATCTGTGTTTTGGGTAAATTGGGCATGGATTATGGAATTTTGTTGTATCGTTCTTTAGATTCTCTGAAAAGGTTTAGAGAAAGAGTAGCTTATGAAAAATCTTATGAAAATTTAGAAGAAGCTTTTTTAGGGCAAGATTGCCTTTTTATTACTTACGATAGTTTTCAGGAGGAGGATGAAGATAATGAGAATGGGGATACAAATCTAGAAAATTTATCAATATCAGAAATTCAGGCCAATTTTGGTAATTTACATCCTTTAGAAGGTTTAAGGTCTATTCTCTATGAAGAGGAAGCACTTACAACATTAGTTACTTTAGAAGCACTACATCGCTTTTTGCGAGCCTCCCGCAAGAAAATGATGGGTAATAAATTCCCTAGCATTAGTAGTCGCTACCGCATTCCCATACCTCAATCAGACGAGGTAGTATCAGTTAAAGTCACAACTATGCCAGAAGTAGCAGAAGAATTATATGAAATGGCTGTGGAGTCTGACGCGGAAGGAGATGAAGAATTAGAAATTGAAATGCCTATGCTTAAAGATGATTTGGTTCCACCAAATTCTTTCTTGAGTTTGGGAGTAGTGCCTTGGGAGACAGTGGAATATTTAAGGGATAATACTAAACAATATCAGCCAGCCGAGGAAGATATTGAAACATCAGGAGAAGGTCTACCTATAATTTTAATTCAAACTTCTCTGCCAAAAGCAACTAAGTTGATAACAGATTTAGAAGAAGCTCAGGGACTTCATGGTATAGGATTTAATCCAGGGGAAGACCCTATGGAGGAAAAAAATTATGATTTGGGCATATTGAAAACTTATGATGGTGTACTGCATTTATTTGGTGAATTTATGCAAAATGACCCTGTACACCAGGAAGCTAGAGAAAAATGGGACGAGCGTTGCATTGCTACTCGTGGTTGGTGTGGTTTGATTATTGCTAGAGGTATTACAGGTGCTTCCCGTGGTCAACCTGAATTTAAGGATATGATGGCTTTGTTTGAGGTTCGATCGCTGTCATCTCAAGAATTGGGGGTTGGACCTTTGAAGTTGGTGCCAGTTTCTTTTTAAATAGGGAGTAGGGAGTAGGGGAGGGAGGGAGGACTCAAAACTGAGGAAGAGAAACTATATATAGTATGGGAAAACTATAACGTTATAGATATGTAGTGTTTAGAACTGAAAAATGCGTAAATCCTATTATTGATACAAAGGAACAGGAAAGAGGAAAGAAGAAATCACCTATGACTTAGGCAGAAACACTATATATAGCATTTAAAAACTATAACGTTATAGATAGGTAGTGTTTAGGGAAAATAGTAGAAAATAAATTATTCCAATTGTTATACTCTATCGTTACTGGTTACTCCTTACTCCCTTACTTTGAGACAATTTTGGCAGTTGAAGTCCCTAGAACTGAAAAATGCCTAACTCCTGTGAATCATACAAAGGAGGAAGGAAAAAGAAATTACCCATGACTTAGGGAGAAACACTATATATAGCATTTAAAAACTATAACGTTATAGATAGGTAGTGTTTAGGGAAAATAGTAGAAAATAAATTATTCCAATTGTTATACTCTATCGTTACTGGTTACTCCTTACTCCCTTACTTTGAGACAATTTTGGCAGTTGAAGTCCCTAGAACTGAAAAATGCCTAATACCAATTACCAAAATAAATGCTATACTTGGGTAACACTTCAATTATTAAATAATTAATACAGGCAACCAGGAATTATTCCCTAATTATTAACCAGTTGATGTTAATTATTATTATGTGTACGGACGTTGCATGCAACGTCCGTACCCCACCCAATCAAATATAGCAATATTTTTGAGAAATGGTATAACTCCTGTGAATCATACAAAGGAGGAAGGAAAGAAGAAATCACCTATGACTTAGGCAGAAACACTATATATAGCATTTAAAAACTATAACGTTATAGATATGTAGTGTTTAGGGAAAATAGTAGAAAATAAATTATTCCAATTGTTATACTCTATCGTTACTGGTTACTCCTTACTCCCTTACTTTGAGACAATTTTGGCAGTTGAAGTCCCTAGAACTGAAAAATGCCTAACTCCTGTGAATCATACAAAGGAGGAAGGAAAAAGAAATTACCCATGACTTAGGGAGAAACACTATATATAGCATTTAAAAACTATAACGTTATAGATATGTAGTGTTTAGGGAAAATAGTAGAAAATAAATTATTCCAATTGTTATACTCTATCGTTACTGGTTACTCCTTACTCCCTTACTTTGAGACAATTTTGGCAGTTGAAGTCCCTAGAACTGAAAAATGCCTAACTCCTGTGAATCATACAAAGGAGGAAGGAAAAAGAAATTACCCATGACTTAGGGAGAAACACTATATATAGCATTTAAAAACTATAACGTTATAGATATGTAGTGTTTA